>JBNLFC010000079.1:0-10931 GCA_050305335.1 Leptospirales bacterium | reverse complement strand
GCATAATCCAAACAAATTTGAAAGTACCTTTGATATTTGGTGGTACAAAAAGGAAGACATCGAAAAGCTTTTTAAGTTCGAGCAGTCAAGCGGTTTGCGTATTTTTCCAGGCAACTGCTCTTCAGGCTCAATCCGGAGGGATTGCTTCTGTGTGGGGCCTCCTTCGACGGGCTTTTATTTACAACCTTTCGGAAACAATTTGATTTTGTAATCTTCCGGTGAGACGCCCTCCTTTTTCTTAAATGCACTGTGGAATGTGGATCTGTGGTTGTAACCGGATTCTTTTGAGAGCTGGAGAATGGATATGGAAGGGTCATCATTCAGGATTCGTTTTGCCTCTTCAATTCTTAAATGATTGATGTAATCATAAAATGAATAACCCAGAACTTTGTTTAAAAACTCTGATAGTTGATGATCGCTTAGTTTTATTTTTTCGGCTATTCTCGAAAAGTTTAAATCAGGCTTTAGGTAAAGCTTTGTCTCTACAAGCAACTTTTCCAGGATAGCCTTTGTCTGCTCAAGATCGATACCGGATAGATTGCTCCTTTTTTTCTGGTTTCTGGCATGGACGGGTATCTTACTGAGAGCCAGTTTTACAGCTACATTCAGATCTCGTTCGTCAAAAGGTTTTAATAGATAGCCCGCTGGCTGCACTGGCAATGCTTTTTGCACCGTAGCATTGTCGTCGTAAGCCGTGATGAAGATTACCTGGGTCGCAGAAAGACGTTTCAGCTCTTTTGCAAGATCCACTCCATCTTTCTGGCTTCCCAGGTTAATGTCCAGAAGCGCCAGATCGGGTCTTTTCCCTCTGGCACTCGCAAGTGCAGTTTCGAAGCTATCAGCAATGGATATTTTCTCATATCCCATTTCGTGAAGAGTGGTTTCAATGAACCTTGCAACGATTATGTCATCTTCGACTACCAGGAAGCAGGGTGCCATATCCTTCTCGCTTTTTTGCATGCAATCCTCTTGTATGATGTTTATTCCGTCGGGAAGCTGATTTCAAATGTCAGAAGCCTGTTCTTTTTCACATATCGAACTGCCATATTTCCTTTCAGGCGATGTTGAACAAGATCTTTCACCAGAGAGAGCCCGGAAAGATGATCATTCTCATTCCCTTCAATTTTCACCGGACCGGTAGAGGAGTTTGTGATACGCAAAACTACGATTTGACTGTCTCTTTTCGTAAGTGTAAGGTCTACTTCACCTTTTTCTCCATGTTTGAAAGCATTGGTAAGCAGTTCATTCAGGATCAGTCCGCAGGCAATGGAATCCTCCAGGTCCAGGTGTACATTCTCCAGAGAGTATCGGATATTTAAAGAAGAACGATCCAGAACCCGTGCGATGTCGGCTACGAGTAAATGAACAAACTCGGAAAAATTAATCTCACTGAGGTGGTCAGATTGATAAAATCGGCTGTGAATCATTGAGATGGCCTTGATTCGATTACGCGCTCCAGTCAAAATCTTCTCGGAATCCTTTTTCCCACCCGATCGCCCTGTGAGAAAACTCAGCATTACTTGCAGGTTATTTTTTACACGATGATGCACTTCGCGTAAAAGAATTCGATTTTCTTCCAGTGAGCTCCTTAACTCTTCGTTGGTGTGCAACAAATCTCTGGTTCGTTCGGTTACTATTTGTTCCAGCTCCCTTCTGGATTTTTCCAGAGTTGTGACTACCTCCTGCCTGGCTTCTTCCCGATCTTTCCTCAGTGCATTGATTCGGTCCGCCAGGGCTAAAGAGAGGAGGAGCATTTCCAGACTGGAACCAATTTTATAGCCATGCACAATCCAGAGAGAGTAAGGAATGATATTGAAAGACATAAACACGAACAAAAAAAGCCCTGCAAAAAAAGTCGAGTAAGCAATGAGAAAGAAAAGAGCAGTCCGATTCTTTCGAAGAAGTGCGTGGACGGTAACCCACATATTTAAAAAAAAGTTAAAAAGGGTTAATAGAACCACCGGGAAGGTGGAAGGCGTATCTACTAAGAGCAAATATATGGGAGTGGTAGCGAACATCAGGATCAATATGAAATAGAGATTGTAATAAAGTTTACTCCACTCTTTTACATTCAGGAGAGATCTTGCAAAAAGAAGTCCCCATACACTCCCGGAGCTGACGCTCAAAGGGATAATCCGCTTTAGAATATAGGGGTAGCTGTCCAGAAACCAGAAGCGAAGATATCCGCTGTCGGCCATGACCAGAGTGGCGAGAGAGGCGACGAAGAGCACATAGTAGAGATAGGTTTTATCCCTCAACCCTGCCAGAAGGAATGCATTGTATACGATCATGGCAATGGCAGCGCCGAGATAGAGCCCATGAAATAGAAGCATCCTGGATTCTGCTTGCACATATTCTTTCTCAGATACTATTTCCAGCGGTAGCAGCATGACATCTTCAGTCTGAAACCGAACTCTCACGTCCGCAATTCCGTGAGAGTCGAAGTGAATGGGATAGACAAGGCCCCGGGCAGGAAGTGCGGAGAGGGAAAGAGGGATGTGGCGACCAGATGTTCCGGAAAGAATGTACTGATCATCTCGGCGATAAAAAATTTCGGAGTGATTTATATAAGAGTCTGCAATGATTAAATAATAGCTGTCGGAATCATCCTGCAACTTATGAAGTTCCATGGGAATCCAGATCGCATCAGTGGTATATCCGGCGCTGATCACCTTTTCTCTGTTCCTGATGCATACAGAACGATCGGGAAAAGAAGGATCCTGTCGACCGGACGGATCACGGTAATAGCAGACGCCCGGTCCTGGTTGAATGGGCTTTCCGGAATTGATATACACAATATTGGTATCGTGCACCGGAGAGGCGGCAGCTGGAGATTGCGCAAATATTGCAATCAGAGAGAAGAGTAGGGTATGACAGAGTGGAAACAGGAGAATAGGGGGAATCGCTCTTTTTTTTCTTCCAATCCGTTGCATTGCGCTGCCCAAAAAAAAGTAAGGAGCAAATAAAAAGCAATGACTTTAAAAACAATTTAAAAAAAGTTTACGAACTATTCTAAGTTCTCGGACTCTCCTGTTTTCTTAGAATTGCCTCCAGAATTGAGGCTATAAACCGCAAGTATGGCAATGAATCCTCCGCCAATGGTCGTAATGGTCGGTATTTCGCCATAAAAAAGGTAGCTTCCCAGAAGTGCGCTGACCGGTACCAAAAAAATAAAAGAGCTGGAGCGATGGGATCCCAGGCGCGACGATGCATAGAGGTATACTGTGGTCCCAAAGGTGGTGGAGACTACGGAAAGGTAAAAAAGGTTTCCCCAGAAGATATAGCTGAAGGACAGAGGTGCCAGAAAATCCATTGGAACAGCCCTCACTGCAACGAAAAGGGTGGAAAAAAAGTATACCAGAAGAGTATAGGGCGCACTTTCCATGTGTGAAGAGCTTTTTTGAGTGGTCAGGGTCATGAAAGCCCACGTGACGGCGGCCAGCAAGAAGTATAAGTTACCCGATGCAATCAGATCCTGCCATGAAAATTTCCAGATGGCCAGAAGTACCATCCCCGCGATAAAACCCATGATCAACCCTGTGCGTTGACGCGCGGAAGGTTTTACTCGATAGAGCAAACCGTGCAGAGCTGCTGTGATAATGGGATTGAGCGTGGTTACCAGAACACCTCCTGCCCCTGGCATGCCGTGCTCCAGTCCCAGAAAAAAGAGTTCGCTGTAAACTGTATAAAAGAGCGCACCCAGAAGAGCCATAAAAACTCCCCTGGGATTGCTCATCAATTTGCTCCAATGACCGAACATCAGCGGTAGAAAGGAGATGAGAGTGACAAGAAAACGCCAGAAGACCAGAACATCCCGCGGAGCCATCGATGAGATGATTTTTCCCGACGGCCAGGCAAAACCCCAGGCGGTCATGGCCAGCAACATTAGAATTAACAGTGGCAGCTCGCGGTTTTTTGGCCTCATCAGACAGGGGGCTCAAGGACCATGCTGAATGCAAACCTTTATAGAATTCATTTGACACTATGGAAAAAATTGCGACATAATCCGGATATGGCAATTCCAATCCAGTGGCCAACCATTCTGGAGTAGTCCGGCAAACAATTCAACGGGGGATGTATGGAGCTATTCGTTCTAATAATTGTCAATCTTCTAACGACATTGGTGATCTATCTCCTTTTTTCTATGAAATTTTCCCGCTCCGTCCAGCTCGCGCGCAAGCATGCGCTCACCGAAGATTTGCGTGAAAATATTGAAGCTGCCATTGAATACATCAACACAGCCCTTGACCTTATGGATCGGCGTAGCAGAACCTATTACCAGCTGGTTCGAAAATCCGAGGAGATTCTAAAGAAAATAGAAGCTGCCAATGAATCAACCGAAGGCAAAAAGCGAAAAAAAGGCAGGAAATCCTCGGCCGCAGAATCGGCTGACGCAGTCGGGAGGACCGTTGGTAGAGCCGAAGCGCGCGAAAGTGAGGATATGAGTGAAGCCGAGCAGAAACGTCTGGAGAGACTCCTCGGGAAAACCGATACGCATCTGGATATTGCAGATCTTCCGGATTCCGTTGATGCAATCTACAAACAAGGGCCGGCCTCCAGCATCGGTGCTTTTCATGCCGCTACGTCTCTGCCACCTGGAGGCATTCAGCCTTCTGCCATTTTACCGGGGGTAGCAGGCAATGCATTTGCCAGACTGGGACGAATGGTTGGTCGCTTGATGGGAATTCAGCCTTCTCGTTCAGACTCAGAGCCGGTGGATCGCTCAAGCTCAGAAAAAGGGGCTCACGATATTTTGGAAACCCGGGCTGCATTTGAAAATCCTGCAAAAGGGAAAACAGAAAAACCGGTGTTTGACCAGATCATGGCAGAATCCATTCTTTTGCAAAGCAGGTCGGAAAGATCGTCCGAGGATTCCCGGGACGATAGGACTCCTTACTTCCCACTTTCCTCATCGGAATCTCACAACGCTGACGGCGATCGTCTGGAGATTGAACATAGAATTGATCGGCAGCCTGACCGATTTTCACTGGAGCAAGCTAAACCAATGAATACCAGAATTCAGGAGGAGAACCGGGAAAATACGCGCTCCCTTTTTGCCGATGTGGAAGAGAAGATCCACGAAAAAGAAATGGCTTCGGGTTCATCGTTTGAGCCCCACCTCGATGAGCAGGTGGAGCTGCTCCTCCATGAGCTTCGTCAAATACCATCAGGCCGATTGCGCGGTGAACGTATTCGAACCCTGCTGGAAATGGGCGTTTCAGCCCAGAGTATTGTGGAGGGTGGAAGTGTGAGCCGCACCGAGGTAGACCTTGTGGCAGCTTTTGAACCTGCCCGATCTTTGCCTCGCAGAAAACGGCTGGAGCAATGAACCACTGCTTTTTGAGATAGCTTTTCTTAAGGATATGATTTTCTAAAATGGACCATATTGCCCCACCCAGTGATAACGACCCGTTTTCACGTTTGCCACAGGAGATCCCGGAGCTCACTCCATCTCAGTTTAAAAAATTCGCCGAGATGATTCATCGTGAGGCGGGTATAACCATGAAGGAGTCTAAAATCACTCTTCTGAGCAATCGATTGCGAAAACGACTTCGTGCTCTCTCCATGTCCGACTTCGACGCCTATTTTGACTTTATAAACTCCGGGAAACCGGAAACTTCCAGTGAATTGATCCATTTTCTGGAAGTGGTCACAACCAACGAGTCATACTTCTGGCGTACCACCAACAACTACGACCTGTTACGGGAAGATCTTTTACCCGTAATTCTCAAGCGTTACCGGGGTGAGACTTTGAAGATCTGGTCTGCCGGTTGTTCAACGGGAGAAGAGGCTTATAATCTGGCCATTGAGCTGGTGGAGTCCATGAAGCGTTACGGAGTTTTTTCGTTTCAAATCATTGCTTCGGATATCTCCAAAAGAGTCGTGGAGTTTGCCAGAGCCGGAAAATATCAGGGGCGAAAAATTGAAAAAGTTCCGGCCGCCATTTTACAACGCTACTTCAATCCCGATCCTCAGGAGCCCGGCAGCTATGTGGTACGTAGCGATATAAAAAAACGCATTGAATTTCGTGCGGAAAATATCTATCAAGCCAGCGTGGGCCCGGTACATCTAATTTTCTGTCGTAATGTAATGATCTACTTCAATCGCCAGGATCAAGAAACTCTTGCCCACCACTTCTACAGCCAATTACTTCCCGGCGGGTATCTGATCATAGGCCATTCCGAGAGCCTCCACCTTCTCAACACTCCGTTTCAATCCATTCATTGCTCGTCTGGCGTTGCATATACGCGAGGAGATAGTTAGATGCTGGAAAGCATGACCGGTAGCGGTCGTTCATCCGTTGCGGTGGCGGGGAATGTATACCACATTTCAATACGTTCTGTAAATCATAAGTTCCTGGAAATCTCATGTCGCCTTCCCTCTTTTTTAAGAACCTTTGAGGAGGAATGGAAGTCTCTCATTCAGCGGGAGGTGGCCAGGGGACATGTGGATCTGGAGATTCAGTCCCGTGTGGAATATTCCAGGCCTTTCATCAACCAGAAAGCGTTGCATGAATACAGGAAACTGCTGGGTATCACCGGGAAACACATTCCCCCTGCCACCATGCTGGAACTATTGAAACTGCCGGGGATTCTTTCCGTGGATGGATCCATCGATCCGGACTTTCCATCGGAAAAGCTATTCCACGGGCTTCATGTGGCTCTTGGGAAATTACGAAAAGCTCGGTTGCGGGAAGGCAGAGAATTGGAAGTGGTTTTTCGACGCTACCTGCGGCATTTAAAAGAGCACGCAAAAAAAATCGAACGCCTTCATGCCAGGTCACGAAAGGAAATTGCAAAAAAAATTGAAAAAGAGCTGGTGCGGAAGCTTACGGGAAAAAGGATCGAGCTCAGCGAAAATGGTGAGCGAACGATTCTGGAATGGTATGACAGAGGGGAGATCGCGGAAGAACTGGAAAGGCTGGCCATTCACGTGAAAGCCATGCTGGAAATCATTGACTCTTCAGTGGATGCCGGCAAACGTCTTGAGTTTTATTCCCAGGAATTGCTCAGGGAAATCAACACCATCGGCTCCAAATCCAGGGATGCTCAAATACGCAGCCATGTTGTGGATATGAAAAACATAGTGGAAAAAATCAAAGAACAGGTGCGAAACATATGCTGAATGCTCATTCTTCCGGTGGAGAGGGAAAGGTGGTGGTCATATCGTCAGTATCCGGCGGCGGTAAAACCGTAATCATCGATCGCATCTTGCATAGTTATCCTGCGCTTCAGCGTGCAGTCACTGCCACCACCCGTGCACCACGAACAGGTGAAAAGGATGGTGTGGACTATTTTTTTTATTCCAGAGACCAATTTGAGTCCATGATTCAAAAGAATGAATTTATTGAGTACGCACATGTGCACGGTAATATCTATGGAGTCCCGGCAGGTCCTTTAAAAAAATCACTGGCCCGGGGCGTGAGCGTGATTCTCAACATTGATGTTCAGGGCATGGAGAGTGTTCGCAAAATTTTCGGTGAGAGTGCCATCACCATTTTTCTGATGCCACCGGACATTGAGACATGGATGTTACGCCTGCGCCACCGTGGGTCCGAGAGTGAAGAGCAATTGCAGCAGAGAATTCACAATGGCATGGAGGAGATGAAAAAATCCCATGAGTTTCAATACACCGTGGTCAATGATGACCTGGAGGAAGCTGTAGAAAGAGTAGTCGATATTCTGGTGGAGCGGGGAGTGATTCACTCCCACCCGGACGGTTGAATTCCAGCCCACGTATACTCGCCCTTCTCGGTCCAACAGGTTCCGGGAAGACCGATCTGGTAAGCATACTGGATCCAGATCTCTATGAAGTGGTTTCATGTGACTCCAGGCAGGTTTATCGAGATATGCCAGTTGGCACAGCCGCGCCCGATGCGCATACTCTGGCTCGCATGCCCCACCATTGTGTGGCCGTTCTCGCTCCGGATCAAGCCATCGATGCCTCTCTCTATGTAGAGATGGCCGGACTTGCGGTAGAGGATATCCTTTCACGGGGCAAGACTCCAATATTTGTGGGTGGAACTGGTTTTTATTTTACTGCCTTTCGCACTGGCCTTTTTCCTCTGCAAAACGATCCCGAACTTCGTCAAAAAATAGCACTTCTGGCACCAGAAGATCGGTTGGAGCAACTACGGACTCTGGATCCGGCAGCGTTTCAGCCAGTAGAAGGAGATTGGCAACCCGGCAAAATTCATCCAAATGACGCCTATCGCATCCAGCGAGCTCTGGAGGTTACCCTCTTATCTGGCAAGCCCTGGAGCCTGTGGATGGAAGAAAAAAAAGAGAAACCGTCTCACTCACGCTACAGGTGGGAGGGCTGGCGAATTGAGATGGATCGTATACCGTACCGACAGAGACTCTTGCTTCGAACGCGTAAAATGATAATGGATGGATTTGTGGAAGAGGCGGATGCCATCTACAAAAAATACGGAGACTGTCCCGGCCTGAAAAGCCTGGGGTACAACCTGGCTTTGCAAGTGGTTCGTGGAGAACTGAAGGTAAGTGATCTACCAGAGCTGTTGCAGATAAGCCACTATCAGTACGGAAAAAAACAGATGGCATGGTTTCGGCGTGAGAGTGACTTACAAATTCTGGTGCCAGATGGTTACCCGGCCTGGGTAGATCAGATTTCCCGGTGAAGCGCTATTTTATCTGGTGTGCATCTGACATTGCCTTACGAAGAATCAACGGAGGCAAAAAATCGTGCCGGTTAGAATTAGTCATTGACGTTATACAGGAAAAGTAGAACGATTTATCAAAAAAAGGTATTTGAAACTCAGGTTTTTAACAATGGCAAATAAAAACAATATACAGGATATGGTACTGAATAGCGCTCGCAAGGAGAAGATGGAGATCACTATCTATCTGACCAATGGGGTGCCTTTGAAAGGCAGGGTTCTGAGTTTTGACAATTTTACAGTGATCATCGACAATGGGGGAAAGCAGAGCCTGGTTTACAAACATGCAATCTCCACGATCATTCTTTCCAGCCCCATCAATCTGGAGGCGCTGGAGACCAACCGTACCTCTAACGCGGAAGAGGGGTGATCGTTCACAAATTCGGCCCGGGGGGACCGAAAACATCAAGAAATAGCGCGTCACACCAGGAAGCACGGAAGCACATGAAGTCTGGAATGATTCTGACGGAGCACGAATCGACCGTGTAATTGCCTGCAAACACCCATACCACGGACAATACATCTTTCCGCCCTCCGTGGTCTTCATGGTAAAAACCATACTGCGAAAAATCGTCCATCCTTTCAAAAAGCCCACTGCCTTATTTGTATTGAGCGGGTGATTTATAGTTTCCCTTACCGGTGGTATCTGCTAATCTGTCCACCCTGTATTAGTGTCGTGTGGAGGGGTGAGTCATTGGAAAAGCCAGTTGTTTTGATTATGGCCGGAGGTAAAGGGGAGAGGTTCTGGCCACGTTCGCGAGAAACGCGACCCAAACAGCTTCAACGTGTATACTCCTCTTTGACCCTTCTGGAAGAGACCTGGAATCGGGCACTATCCATTACCCATGAGGCACGCATATTCGTAGGTTGCAATGATATCCTGCGTTCGTCCATTCTGGAAACTCACACATTCATCCCTTCTGATAACTTTATAGTAGAACCGGAGCCAAAGAACACAGCCCCCATTGTAGCCCTGGCAGCCCTGCAGCTGGAGGCAAGATTTCCAGGGTCCGTCCAGGTGATTCTCAGTGCCGACCATTTCATAACACCTCTCTCAGAGTTCCAAAAAACCATGGAACGTGCTATCGAGACAGCCATGGATGGTTACCTGGTTACCCTGGGCATACAGCCAACTCGTCCTGAAACGGGCTATGGTTACATTCATGCGGATCAACCATTGCAGCCGGATAAACGAGAAGAGGGATGGAGCATCCATGGTTTTCAAGAAAAGCCAGATCTTGCCACAGCAACCACTTACATTCAAAGAGGAGATTATCTTTGGAACTCTGGCATCTTTATATGGAAAGGGAGTGTCATTATAGATGAGTTCCATCTCCATGGGGCAGAAACAATGGATCCCATTGAAAGGGCCTCTGGTAATATGGAACAGATGAAAGAGGTTTTTTCCGCTATCAAGAGCGATCCCATTGATGTGGTTATCATGGAGAAATCTAAAAAGGTAGCCATGGTTCCTGCCACCTTTCGCTGGGACGATGTAGGATCCTGGCACTCTCTGGAGCGCATTCTTCCAGGGGATGAGCAGGGCAATACCTATCTCTCCGAAGGGACCGAGGAGGGCTCACTCATTGCATTAAACTCCAGGGGCAATGTGGTGATCAGCACCCGTCCATTGGTTGCCATGCTGGGAGTGGAGGATATTGTTCTTGTGGAAGAGGAGGATCTTTTGTTTCTCGCCTCCCGGAAGTCCATAGGTGATATCAAAAATTTGCTTGCTGAGCTAAGAAAAAAACCCTCTTTACAAAAATACCTCAAATAAAGAACATGTCCACCTGCCCGTGGATTTCAACTCATTGCCCGGGTCAGGAGTCATTATCCATGCCTTCGGGAAAAAAAAGAAAAAGAAGAAAAATCAGAACTCATAAGCGTAAAAAAAAGCGCAAAGCAAACCGCCATAAGAAAAAGCTTCGTTGATGGAGCGGTTCATACTGCGTTCCTTCTATTCCGATAATCTTGGTAATGGATGGTAAAGAAGGAAAAGCCGGGGTCTGGTCTCGTATTACTGCAGACCAGCAAAACCGCATCATACTTTTGCTGATGGGTTCTCTGGTTCTTCTGGTCTTTATGGACCTGCAGGCGAAGCGACACTACTCTTCGATTTCTCCACAACTTCACAAAAAGGATAGAATTCTAGAACCCGCCGAGAGCGATTCTGTTCGATGGAAGGCACTACCCGAAGAGGAGGACTCCATCGATCCGGAAATTCCCCCTTCCTCTGCATCCTACCAGGAAG
>JBNLFC010000078.1:0-10982 GCA_050305335.1 Leptospirales bacterium | reverse complement strand
CATGATTCTCCGGGGTGCGGAAAGAATGACACTGGACCTGGATCTCTCATTAAATACGACTACCTCAAACCTGGAACGTTTCTTACAGGTTATGAAACAGATTGGCATGATAACATGGAGGCATCTGCACGATCGCAGTCAGTATGTATGCGCTGCTCCCGCTCATAGCCGGCATCATCCTGCCCATCATTCCCATCCTGTCAAAAACAGAATACCTTTTGACACCAACCATCATTCGTATCTGTTTGACCTTGATCCTTTTCTTCGTGTATAGGACTTGAATATTTTCAGGCAGGTCTCATGTTTCCCATTCATATTGATCTCTATTTCACTCGAATCCACTATTACGAAGGCCTCTATTTTCTGATTTCCATTCTGGCTGGCTATGTGCTCTCCAGAAAACGCTTCGTTTATGCAGGTTTGACCGATCACCCCAATGTCGAGAACCATATCTTTGTCTCTCTCATCTTTGCTATCATTGGCGCCAGACTCTCTGATTCCATTTTCTGGAACTGGTCAGCCTTTCTCTCGAATCCTGTACAAATGCTCTCCTCATTTTCCGGGAACAGTATCGTCGGTGGTCTTTTTGGAGGAATGCTGGGAGGATGGGTGTACAGTCGGATCAAAGGGATCAATTACTGGCCCTACTTTGCCGCTGCGTCACCTGCCATTCTCTTTGCCCAGGCCATAGGAAGATTGGGTTGCTTTCTCAATGGAGATGCATTCGGGACCGTAACCGCGCTTCCCTGGGGCATTCGCTTTCCACGTTTTGGTCTGACAATCCCTCAATTCCAGATAGACTTGCTTTTTTCCAGCCCTGCGTGGGTCTGGTCCTACGAGCACGGACTGGTGGGTCCATCCTCGATACAAAGTGCTCCGTTACATCCTGCCCAGCTTTATGAACTTGTGCTGGATCTTTTCTTGATGCTCCTGATTCTTCGAACGGACCGCATCACTGAAATCAGAAACAAGATTCAGATCTTCTGGCTTCACATTGGTGGTTACAGCTTTCTCCGATTTCTTCTGGAATTCATAAGAGCAGATCGCACCGCGCTTCTGCCTCCCGGGCTCTCGCTCCTGCAATATACGCTGCTGGCCATCTCGCTCTGGGCTCTGGCCATGTTCCTGATACGCATCTTTATGCCTCCTGTAAGCCGCAGGTCAGGTTGACTCTACAGTATGGTTTAAGGTTTCTCATCGCAAAACCCTGCACCTGCAGGATAAGCCTTCTTAATAGTAGAGAGCTGCCGCAATTCCAAAGAGCGCCTTAATCAACATCAAACCATCCACCACGGCAAAATAAAATAAGGTAGTTCTGGTTCGATAAAGGGCGTAAGCTACTGGAATCAGCAGAACAAAAGGAATGGTATTCAAGAAAATATTCATAGGTGAAAAGAGATGACTGACGGAATAGTGTACAAACGACACAACGAACACAAGGGTCACGGGTGAGATAATTAGAAATATAGTTTTACTCCGACCAACGATTACGATGTAGGTATTGACTCCGTTTTCCAGATCCAGCGGATAATCCTTAAAATCAAATATGACTGCCAGCATGGAGACAAAAAGGACATTCTTCAAAAGCAGCAACCAGGCAAGTCCCTCCAGCTGCAGAGGTTTCCCCACTTCCAGAGATCGAAAAAGTAGAGGATAAAGGGTCACCACCCCTCCCCACACAAGACCGATGATAAAGGGTTTTAGCCATCCGACCCTTCGCAGTGAATACTCGCCCAGAGCCACACGACCAATACCGAAATAGTAGGCCACGGCAGCCCCCAGCGGAAAAACAAATATAAAAAAATCAAGACTGCGAATTTGAGAAAGATGGTCGGATATGCCCAACAGATAAAGAACCGCAGTAGCGAAGAAAACTAAAGCAAGAACGAAACCGCTGATATGAAGAAATCTCTGTTTTTCTATATACCACAGGTTACGAGAATCGGCCGGATAAAGCGAACTCACTGATATATAGGGAATAGTATAAAAAAGCACCGATGCCGAAGCGGATAGAACATAAAAGAGCGGATCATTCAATCCCATTCCCATCTGGAGGGAGGCCTCCATGGAGAGAGCCACCACACATATTCCATAGAAATAGTTACCCAGATAAAAGTATTCAGCGTATTTCAGGATGAGACTTTTCACGGTCCTGAACCGCTCCCCTGGCTTCTACGATTCAGTAGTTCAGTCACATCCCATTGCTTCTCAAAATCAAACTGTCTGGTATCACCTTTCGCTGGCATGAACGACATAGCTCGCTCGGCAAGGGCGGTAATCGTTAAAGATGGATTCACTCCCAGATTTGCTGGAATTATGGAGCCGTCGCATATGAGGAGATTTTTATATCCGAAAGCCCGATGAAAAAAATCCACAACACCCTCCCCGGGAGAGTTACCCATAGCTGCCCCTCCCAGAATATGGGCTGTCATAGGGATATCCAGCAGGGTCTCATTAAGACTGCCCCGAGCTATTCCGTTGATTTTTCTGGCCAGGTTGCGAGCAAAAACATTGGCTACAGGAATGGTAGAGGGCAAGGGCCCTGTAGCGCCGGGCTCGGATGTGAGCACAGGCCAGAAGGGCCAGTAAAACGTTCTACGATAGAGCACTCTTATGGAGTTGTCAATGCTCTGCATCACCAGTAAAATGAAGGACTTCTTTGCAAACCCCAATGGCCACATCAACCGCAAAGCGGTTAGAGGATTTCTCAATACCTCCAGAAAAAACCGAATGTTGCGCGAAAGAATGCCACCTGTGGAGTCGATCAAAACCGGTGCCGCCAGTTGATTCATCAAATCCGATCCTTCCGGGTAACGCACTGCCTGGATGTGGGTGACAGCATCCGGGAAAACGCTGGATGCAATGGCAATTCCCTTGCTGAAATCGACTTTCTCTTCTCTAGAAGAGATACCAAGAAGAGTTTCGGAATTTGTGCGCACTCCATAGCCCAGGCGATCCGAAAGTCTTGCAAGCCAGCCTCTCTGTTTCATACGCATCAGCAACTTTAAGCTTCCCAGAACTCCCGCCGCCACAACCACACCTCTGGCATGATACACCCTTCGTCTGCCAGAAAAACCCACAGGTGAACGCGTCTGCAATCGATAGCCTGCTTCTCCGTCTTCAGACAACGCTATTAAAGATATGACTTCCGAGTCAGGAAAGATTTCCACTCCCAGCTTCCTCGCAAGATAAAGATAGTTTTTGTCCAGAGTATTCTTGGCATTAAAACGACAACCTACCATACATCCACCGCAGGAAGTGCATCCTGAACGTTCCGGTCCTTCTCCGCCAAAGTATGGATCTGCAACCTTCTCGTCTGGTTTTCCAAAAAAAACCGCTGCAGGAGTAGATTGAAACGTTTCGCCGAAACCCATCTCCGTGGCTGTTTCGCGAAGAGCTTCATCAGCAGCAAAAGTGCGCGGTGTGGTCGTGACACCCAGCATTCGTCGAGCAAGATTGTAATATGGTTTCAGCGACGATTCTCCACCCATGGCCAGAACTGTAGGATGCTGATAAAACTCTTTCAGGGGTTCATAGTGGGTATTGGCATAGACCAGGCTCCCACCGCCTACACCAGCCCCGGAAAGAACCAGAACGTTTTTTAAAAACGTTATTCGCTGTATACCGTGAAGAAAAAGGGATGGAAACCAGAGGAAACGCCGCAAATTCCAGTTTGTCTTTGCATACTCATGGGCGGAATAACTCTTGCCAGCCTCCAGCACAGCAACCCTGTACCCTTTCTGGGCCAGACGTAAGGCAGAGACACTGCCTCCAAATCCTGAGCCTATAACAATGTAGTCGTACTCCCGACTTTCGGGAAAAAGTTTCATGGTTCATTTATGATGATTGAAAAAGGTAAATCAATAAAAAAAAGATCAGCAATCAACGTTCCCGGAACATCGCCTCATACACGATACTCGTTCCAGCTCTCCTCGTCGCTTCCGTTTTTTTGCATTTCATAGCGAGCCAGCTGAAAAAACAGATCGGAGAGACGATTCATAAAAATAAGCATATCCGCAGGAAGAGGCGATTCCCTGTGCAGAGCTACCAGTCTACGCTCTGCCGCACGTACCTTTGTTCGAATGAGATGGCAGCGTGCGGCCACCTCGGTTCCTCCAGGAAAAAGAAAAACACGAAGCGGTCCCATCTCCGTCTCCATCTCATCCATGAGTTTTTCCAGCGCTACAAAAGGGAATTGAAGGAGGGACCGTTTTTCAGGCGTGATAGCAGGAGATTCGGCAAGCATTCCCATAAATGTCATCAGCTCTCTCTGGATATCCCGGAGCACCCCCTGCCAGGAGTGATCGGGCGCGAGAGCGGCTCTCAGAAAACCGATCCAGGAGTTCACCTCATCCATTTCACCTATAGCCTCCATGCGAGGGTGATCCTTCGCCAGTCTCGTGCCATCTGCGAGGGATGTAGATCCCCCATCCCCTGATCCTGTATAAATCGACATGCTTGTACAGCCCCCTTTCTCTATCACAGAGAGAATGCTCATATTCCCGTTTGCAAAGAGTTTCTTTCAACGAAATTTCTTGCGATTCAGGTTGCACCATGAAGATGCGAAGGATACGAGTTTTATGTGTTGTGATCCGTAGAAGCCGCGGGCAATGGATTTTTGCAGGAGGCCGCGTGATGGGAGTTTGCCGCGGAGTTCAGTAGAGTAGAGAGGGCACGGAGGGTGGAATAGAGGCTATAAGCTGCCAGCGAGCAGACCACGATCACTTTAGCTCATGTCTTCCGCAAAAAAATATAGATTACAAATCTCCGGGAAAAACATAAACATTACCGAGGCGAACGACTCGTACAAACATAGAATGATATCTACATGATGGAGGTATTTCCAACGGGGATACTGGAATAAATCGGTTCCAGACCATTCTTGAAAATCATGAATTACATTAGCGGAGGAAGCTTTATGCATGGGCAACTACGAGCTTTCATTGAAAAACACTTCTGTCTGGCGATCATTCTGCTGACCATAGCAGGATCGGTGGGATACACTCCTTTGAGTGCACGAGAAGAGTGTGGATGCAATCTTAATCAATTGCAATCAAGAATCGGCGGAAAATGGAAGGGGGACAGGCGGCTGAGTGAACGTCTGAATGTTCAGGGGCTTGCCAGTCACAAAAAGAAAAACTACTGTGAAGCCATTGGCATATGGTGCAAAGCAGCGGAGAAGGATCCTTCATTCTGGAAGCCTTTTTTTAACATTGGCTGTGCACACTCACTCATGGGACAGGCCGATCTTTCCATAGAATTCATCAAGCGCTCCATAAGAGCAGATAATATAGCTACCTTAAATTCTTTTGTATATGATAGCGACCTCAAGCCAATTAGAAGCTCCCCTGAATACATCAAACTTCTCAACAAATATGGAGGTCGAGAGGGCGTGGAAGCCCTTCTCGCCCTGAACAGGTCTCTAGAAAAAAGGGATTATGAGCTATTCAGGTCTTTAATTCATAAACAAGAAGGTCTCCTGGTGGCAGAGGAAAAGTTTTCCTATGAAACACTCGATGAGTCACAATTTCTGCGAATTAGAAAAGAGATGTATGAGCATGGGCCACTCACCATAGAAGAAAGAGGAACCAGGGGCTCCCTCTCTGCCATGGTCACCACAAACTATCATCAGGACCCGCCTGAATCGCCTATGCGATGTGAAAGCTGGCAGGACAACTACTTCCGTTTGAAAAAGATCGGTGGGAAGTGGTACCTGTACAATATCCATCGGGAAGGCAACGGTGGCTGCTGATTTGCAATACTTTCGTTATCTATTTTCAAAGATGCTCTATTAGCGGTATGTTTCCCACAGAGATTCCGGATTGAAACTACCAGGAGAAAGAAATATGAAAAATGCTGTGATCAGTAATCACGAAAAGCCCCGGGATCCCCTTCCAGGCTACAGCAATAAGCAGGTCAAAACTCTTTTTCAGCATATCTTAAATAAAGACCCATATGCTGGTTGAGACGTTTCCTTTTCTGGTATCAGCACCTGGATGAAAACCCCTTGACAGATGACGGTTACTTTCTTTAATGACATAATACCGGTGACACCCGTTAGATTCATGTCACACCCCTGTGATAGAGTGTCACAGAGAACGGCGGTTGAAAAAACCGGAGAAGGGTTTTAAGACATGCCAATAAAGATCAGTGAGGTAATTATATCATGGCAAAAGCAAAAAAGGTAATTGAAAGCGCCCGCAAAGGTGCGGAAGAGGCTCGCAATCGTGCAGACTCGGAAAAAATGCAGGCCATTTCCAGTGCTATTTCTCAGATCGAAAAGCAGTTTGGCAAAGGTTCCATCATGAAACTGGGGGATGAAGCGGTCCACCAGCAGATCGGATACATTCCCACAGGGGCTCTCACTCTGGATTTCGCCCTGGGTCTGGGAGGTGTTCCCCGTGGTCGCGTGGTGGAAATCTATGGGCCGGAATCATCAGGCAAAACAACGCTCTGTCTTACAGCAGTCGCCCAAACCCAGCGGGCCGGTGGCATAGCCGCTTTTGTGGATGCAGAGCATGCTCTGGACCCCCAGTATGCCCGGAAAATCGGAGTCAACATTGACGACCTGCTGGTGGCCCAGCCCGATAATGGTGAAGAAGCTCTGGAGATCACGGAATCTTTGGTACGCTCCAACGCAGTGGATCTTGTCATTGTGGATTCAGTGGCTGCCCTTGTACCAAAAGCCGAACTGGAAGGAAACATGGGTGATGCTCAAATGGGACTCCATGCCCGGCTCATGAGTCAGGCCCTTCGCAAGTTAACCGGAACCATCTCAAAATCCAATACCACTGTAATTTTTGTAAATCAGATTCGCCATAAAATTGGAGTTATGTTTGGCTCACCGGAGACCACCACAGGCGGAAATGCTCTGAAATTCTACGCTTCCGTTCGACTGGATATCCGTCGAATCGAAACTCTGAAGAAAGGGGATAACCCTTATGGCAATAAGGTTCGGGTCAAGGTGGTCAAAAATAAGGTAGCCCCTCCTTTCCGCCAGGCCGAATTCGACATACTCTTTGAATCAGGAATCAGTCGAGAAGGGTGTATTCTTGATGTGGGAGTCAATATGAATGCCATTGAAAGAAGTGGCACATGGTATTCATATCAAGGTAATCGAATTGGACAGGGTCGTGACAATGTGATCCAGTATCTGGTAGAGCATCCGGAAATTGCCGATGAAATCGAGACAGAGCTCCGTCGTATGAATGATGAACTGCGAAAAAGCAGTTTAAAAGAGACTCCGGATCTCACAGCACTGGAAGGTGGCAAAAGCAGCAAACGAACTCTCTCCAGTGCAGGAGGCATGGTGGTAGACGAAGAGACGGGGGAGATTTACGAAGAGAACGGTGGCGAATCAGAGAAAGATTGATACTATAGACTGTTGCGGGGCCTTTTCGGCCCCTCCTTCCCTCTTCTCGTAAAAGCTCTTCATATTTGAATTGTCCCAAAAAGCCGATCTGTCCGGACTTGCATAATCCTCCTTTTGTACACCGCAATTGGAGTTCAGTAAAATATCAAGGGAACCAGGAAACACAAGCTATGAAAAAACAGGATGTGGCAATTCTCGGTGCGGCAGGACTTACAGGGCGAGAGCTGATGAATCTACTCAGCCGACATCCACGCATTCGCATCAGTCACATTACCTCCAGTCAGCATGCCGGAGTTCCTGTTTCCGATGTTTTTCCTCAGCTGGAGGGTCGTCTTCATCTCTCCTTTGCACACCACGAGGACCCTCTTCCTCCGGATACCATTGTCTTTCTGGCCACCCCCAATGACGTTGCCATGGCGGCAGTACCCGATCTTGTCTCCAAAAAACATCGCGTAATAGACCTCAGCGGCGCATATCGTATTCATGATCGGGCCATATTTGAAGAGTATTACCGCATGAAGCACACCCACTTTGATCTAATGCCTCATGTCGTTTACGGTTTGCCTGAAATCTTTCGCACAGTAATTCCTTCGGCTTCGATCATTGCCAATCCAGGTTGCTATCCTACCAGTGCAGTGATTCCCCTTTATTATCTGGGGGATCTGCGTAATGACATTGAATCCATAGTTGTAGACTCCAAATCCGGGGTATCAGGTGCCGGGGGTCGTACCGAAGATGCCGGTTATTCATTCCGATCAGTTCAGGAAAATTTTCGTGCTTACAAAATATTGAAACACCAGCACAGTCCTGAAATTCAGGAATATGCAGCCTGGGATATGAATATGCCCTTTCCCTTTGAAGTGGTCTTTACACCTCACCTGCTGCCGTTAATGCGCGGCATCCTCAGTACCATAGTCATTCACTGGAAAAAAGCCCCTGAAGTAGATGTCCTGGAACATCTTCAGGAACGGGCAGTACAGGAATATTTTGTGCGAGTTCTGGATACGCCTGAAGAGATAGAACTCGCAAGAGTTCAACACACCAACTACATCGATTTCAGCGCAAGGACCCACGGTAGAGTGACTGTGATTGTTTCGGCTATCGATAATCTACTCAAAGGAGCGGCTGGACAGGCCATTCAAAATATGAACCTGATGCTGGGATATCCGGAGACAATGGGAATTCTGGATTGACCGGTCGGACCTCGATTTTTTTCATAGTCGGACGTGGCTTTCACGTATTACGGGATGTAGCGCAGTGGTAGCGCACTCGTCTGGGGGGCGAGTGGTCGCTGGTTCAAATCCAGTCATCCCGAAGTATTCATTCATCTACTTCTTTCAGCGGGACTTCTTGCCATGCCGTTTCAATAAGCTTCCATGGAAGCGGTGAGGCAGGTCCGATATTCTTTCCGGCACCCTTCCTGTCCAGGATGGACGCTATTTCTTCTCAAATCGCGACTCTTTCACCAGGTTTTCTAGAAGATCATCATCCCCATCAAATCGGTTTCTACGGTGAAGCCCATTTTTGAAGAGTGGCAGGATTTGATGCAATTTCATACTGGCAGCCCTGTGACCCGACTCTATGGCCTCCTCGGTTCGATGGTAATCCAGCGTGCCATAGTCATCTTTTAACTCCGGCCTTACAACAACCGTTGGCGGATCCAGACGATAGTTGATACTCCGGATCCGATGGATCATGGTGTCTATGGTCTTGTTGGCTACTACCGCGATGCTATCTGGATAGATCTTTGCCATATCAGACCTCAGGTCTACAGCCACCACGCAATCAGCCCCCAGCTTTCTGGCCAGACTTATGGGAACAGGATTGAGAATGGCACCATCCACGAATATTTGATCGTGATATTCGTATGGAGCTAGAAAACCAGGAATAGAAATGGAAGCTCTCAATGCAGGTATAATGGGCCCTTTCAGGATCTGAGTCTCCACCATATCGCTCAGGTTACCCGCCACTACACCAAAAGGGATTTTGAGGTCTTCAAAGCGATCCACAGGTAAAAGCTCATCCAGAAGATTCATGAGTTTCTTACCTTTCAGCATCCCTCCGCGACGAAACCGAATGTCAAGCAACGAAAGAGTCTGACGGATTCCATGATTGAGGGCAAACTGCTCGAGGATGTCCAGTGCGTCGGCCGCGTAAAATGCTCCCACCACAGCTCCGATGGAGGTCCCGGTTACCACGTCAAAATGAACGTTTGCCTCCCGAAATGCTCTGAGCACCCCGAGGTGAGCCCAGCCCCGCGCTCCTCCAGCTCCCAGCACCAACCCTACCCGGGGCCTTCCAACAATCAGCGAACTCACTCTCCATCTCATATTGAAAGGATACCCTCGGTTTCTAATATAGAAGTCTTCCGGAAGTAGCGTTCTATTTCTTAATACGCATTTGAATCAAGATCAAATTGGAGTTCATAAGAGCAATACTTTCCATATGATACTCCTCTACACGCCGCTTTCGTGCTTCATCGTTCAATTTGCTCAAGGAACGCTCATACAGCATGCCTGTCACAAATCTCGCTGCTGAGTGTACCGCATCCCAGGCAATGTATTCACGCAGATCTCCCTGTACCTCTTTTATTGTATCCACTGTCTCTTCAAAAAGGGTAAAAGTTTTCTTCAAGTTTTCTGAAGGGGAAAACCTTGCCATCTCACCGGCGATATAGTTGCGCAATTGTCCGTTGGGACTCATACCACTCACAACTCCACCTATGGCTGCCACTACCTGCAGCTGACTGGTACCTTCGTAGATGTTTGTGATGCGCGCATCTCGATAGATTCGCTCGGCATCATAATCTTTTGTATAACCTGCACCTCCGAAGATCTGAATGCCATCGTATGCAAGGGCATTGGACATTTCACTGAGGTAAAACTTGCTCAACGGTGTAAAAAAACTGGCAAGACCATCCCACTTGCGAATCTGCTCATCTTTGCGAATTTCTCGTTCTTCGCGACCATCTTCCCTCATGCGCTCGGTGCGCCAGAGATAAAGGTCCACGCTGCGAGAGGCTTCATAGAGTAAAGCTCGCATCGCTTCAATCTCCCGATCCATACGATCGATCATGCGGCGTACACCGGGAATATCTTGAATCGCCTTCCCGAACTGCATACGCTCTGCAGCATACTTTTTTGCCTCCATTACGGCTGCAGTGGCAATTCCCATTGCCTGGGCGGCAATGGTCAGTCGAGCCGTATTCATCATGGCCATAGAATAACGCACAAGTCCATAACCGGTCTCACCGATGAGCTGTCCGGGGCTATTATCGTATACAACCTCGCAGGTAGGAGAGCACTTGAGACCCAGCTTTTTTTCCACACCGGCAATCTCCACATCCTCGCCCTTAACAAGGAAAAAGGAGAGCCCCCGGGCACCACTGTCAGGACTTCCTGTTCTAGCCAGAGTGAGAATCAGTGCCGGGCGATCATGAAAACCGACTCCATGGGTGATGAAGCGCTTGGTTCCCGTTAAACGCCACACTCCGTCACTCCCTTTCTCCGCTTTCGTTTTCACCGACGAGAGGTCTGAACCAAAATCGGGTTCCGTGAGCGCCATTGCACCAGCCCTCTCCCCCGAAGCCATTTTCGGAACCCACTCTTCA
>JBNLFC010000077.1:0-11003 GCA_050305335.1 Leptospirales bacterium | reverse complement strand
CACCCGGAACAGGATGTGTTCTGTATGGACATCTGTATTCCGGTTGTCCCACGATAATGCCTCGATTCTGTGGTACAATAGCAAGATTTGCAAAACGCAGCGCAAGAAATGGAAAGACAAAACTTCTTGATACAATTCGCAAATCCAATGTAATCGATACAGAAGCAGGGGCTATTACCCAGCACATTGGAGCCTATCAGGTTCATACACCCGGTGGATCGATCACATTTCTGGACACACCGGGCCACGAGGCGTTTACAGCCATGAGAGCCCGTGGCGCGGCGGTAACCGATATAGTAGTTCTTGTTGTAGCTGCGGACGATGGCGTGAAAGAGCAGACTGTCGAGGCTATACGACATGCTCAGGAGGCCAATGTTCCCATTATTGTGGCCATTAACAAAATCGATCTGGAAAATGCTAATCCTGACAGGGTGCGTCAGGAACTTGTTCAATATAGCCTCCAATCGGAAGACTGGGGCGGTCAGACAATCTTCTGCGAAATTTCAGCACGTCAGAACATAGGTATTGATCATTTGATGGAAATGATTCTGCTGCAGGCAGAGATCATGCAGTTGAAGGCCAACCGTAGCGTGCGTGCGCAGGGGCATGTTATTGAGGCACGGATTGATGCAGGAAAAGGCCCTGTAGCCACCGTGCTTGTGGAAAAAGGGGTTCTTCATGAAGGAGACCCTTATGTAGTGGGTATCTACTCCGGCCGTGTGCGTGCTCTTTACAACGATCTTGGTATTCGAATCCAGGAAGCCGGCCCCGCTACACCCGTCGAAATATCGGGTATTGACGGTGTTCCTGAGGCGGGAGATCCTTTCACCGCAGTGGAGACTGAAAAATTTGGACGCGATATCGCATCCAAACGTCAGCACTACAAGCATGTGACGCAATCGGCCCAGAGAGTTCAGCCAACGCTTGGTGATCTCAAAAGCTGGATCCAGGATCATAAGGAGATCAAAGTCATTATCAAGGCAGATGTGCAGGGGTCTGTGGAAGCAATTAAGGACGGTCTGTTGAAACTCTCTACTGAAGAGGTAAAAGTAAGGGTGATTCAGTGGGCAACCGGTGCCATATCGGAATCCGATGTGAATCTTGCGGCCACATCCAGTGCCATTATCATTGGTTTTCAGGTTCGGGCAACGCCAAGGGCGGCGGATCTGGCTGATCAATCTCGTGTGGAGATTAAGTATTACAGTATTATTTACAAAGTGATCGAAGAGATCAAGCAATCTATGGAAGGACTGCTTGAGCCCGATCGTGTGGAAGAGGTCACCGGTCGGGCGGAAGTGCGGGCCATTTTCAGAATCTCCCGATATGGAAATATCGCTGGTTGTATGATCACATCGGGCAAAATCAGCAGGAAAAATCGTGTGCGAGTAATCCGCGATGGGCAGATGATACATACGACATCAATCCGAGGACTTCGTAGAGAGAAAGACGATGTGAACGAAATTCTGGAAGGGTTTGAATGCGGCATATCTCTGGATGGGTTCAATGATTTTATGGAAGGCGATATTCTGGAAGGGTTTGAAGTCAAGGAGGTCGCCCGAACTCTTGGCAACTGATTTTCAAAAAAAGCCTTCCCACTGTTTTAGCAATAAGAAGAGCAAGAATTGCAATGAAGGATATTAGAAAGCTTCGTCTGGAGAGTCAGATCCAAAGAGAGCTGGCCTCTTTGATCCACCGGCGTCAGGTGAAGGATGATCGGATCAATTTTGTCTCCATAGTTCGCATTGAGCTGGAAAGCGATTTGAGCCAGATGGTTGCCAGCGTATCCCTTTTTGGAACGGAAGAGGAGAATCGTTTAACTTTTAAGGCATTGAAGGACGCAGCCGGTTTTTTTCAATCCAGCATTGGAAAAAATCTGCGTTTGAGAGTCACCCCCCGGCTCGTTTTTCAGATTGATACCAGTATAGCAGAAGGAGACAGGGTGCTTAATCTGATCGAAAATAGTCGTCCTCCTGACCCTTCCCCATCCCACCCGTCCGGGTCACCCGAAGAGACTCCAGGAGCGTAGGCTATCAACGACGGTATCGTGCTTGCCAGTAAGCCCCGTGCCATGGGATCGGCCAGGCTGGTTTCGTTTTTAAAAAAAGAGCTGGGTGGACTCCGCGTCGGTCATTCTGGTACCCTTGACCGCTTTGCTGAAGGATTGATGATACTGGTAACAGGTCGTGCTACACCGCTGGCAGACCATTTTCTTCATAAAGATAAATCGTATACCGCTTTTTTTCAGGCCGGTAAATCGACGACCACCCATGAGCCGGAGGGTGGCCTTGTCGAAGAGGTCGATCAGCAAAAAGTGCGACATTTTTTTTCAGAGCGTCAGATGGATATTGAAAAGTATATATCATCTCTTCCCGGTGAACAGTGGCAAACCCCTCCCGACTTCAGTGCATTGAAAATCGGAGGGAAGCGTGCTTCGGATCGTGTGCGAAATGGCGAAAGCGTTGATTTGAGACCGCGGCGTATTCAAATCTACGATTCGAAAATTCTGGAAATGGACAAAGAGACTGGTGTGATCCATGTGAACCTCTCGGTCTCCAGCGGTACCTACATACGCTCTATCGCACGAGACCTTTCTCACCATTTCTCCTTTCCTTTTCACCTTTCCCGCCTGATTCGGACACGCATTGGTGAGTTCCATCTGGATGATCCCCGCGTCTGGAGGCCGGAAGAGAGTGTGCCGTATATTCTCTCTCCTCCGGAGGCAACTCCCCACTGGCCATGCCTCTGCGCTGCGACTCCGGATCAAATTGACGATATACGCCATGGAAGGTTGGTGCCGGACTTTCCTTCCCTTGAAAATTGTCGTGATACCCGTACTGGAGCCCTCTCTTTGAAAGAGGGGGATGATTTTTATCTGGTAAATGAGTCACGCCGGGCACTGGCATGGTGCCGGAAAAGCGGGGATCTATACGAATACAGAAGAGTTTTTTTATGATCTACTCACCCTTTTAGATGCCAGAAGGTCTCATTTGGGCGTTATTACATGCAACTGTGATGCAATTTAGCCCCTTTCGAAGAGGGTTTTCCGCAATGGCCCCTAAGTTTCCCTGGGACTTGATCAAGAACAAATACAATCATTTATGGTTGATTCTTAAATTTAATAAAACTTTGCACCTGAAGATGAACCTTGCCATCATTTTACAGCGATAGATGTTCGCGAGATATATAATGGCATACAGTTACGAAGATGTTTCGTCTTATAATGCGAGAGAGAAAAGCTGGAGGGCGACATGAGAGCCGAAAATGACGGCATTCTTCGTCTGCCTGCCACGGTTGCCAGGGCTATCAATGGAGCCGGGGTGGAACTATTAGAAGCCTTTCTTGAAACGGGCATCGGGGTACAGCTATGGGATGCCGAAGGACGCGCTCTCTTTTTGAATCCGGCAACCGGAGAGCAATTCGGTTTGAACGTGGAAACCCCCGGTCTCTACTGGCGCATCCTCGCGCAGTCCTGTCTGGATGAGAGGGGAGAGGTCATTTCACCGGAGCAATTCCCGGTATCGGTTGTGCTCAGAACGGGAAAAACTTCGCCTGAAGCCACGGTTCAAATTGTAGGAAAGGAAATCGGGCGACGCTGGTTTCGAATCAGCGCGCAGCCTATTTCCAACTCCGGTTCAATTTCAAAGGTTGTTTTGAGCACAACCATTGAGATCACTCAATACATTGCTGAAAGAGAGCGGCTCCAGTATCAGGCACATCACGACCTCCTTACAGGGCTTCCCAATCGAGTGCTTTTGTTCGATAGAATCCGGCAGGCAATTGCACGGAGTCGGCGCAACGGTAGTATGATGGCTCTCTGTCTGATAGATCTGGACGGATTCAAACAGGTGAACGATCTTCACGGTCATCTCATCGGTGACAGGCTTCTTGAAGACGTTGCACATCGTCTTCGTTCTTTCGTGAGGGAAGACGATACCGTTGCCCGAATTGGTGGAGATGAGTTTGTACTATTAATGGAAGATCTAAACAGCGCTACCCAGACTGAGCAGGCTCTTGAGCGTATATCTCGCGAGGTGGAGCGTCACTTTTCCGTTGACCAGTTGCAGCTCTCTGTCACGTCAAGCACAGGTGTGACTTTTTTTCCCGGGGATGTGGATGATCCAGACGTGCTATTGCGGCATGCAGACCAGGCTATGTACAGTGCTAAAGAGAAAGGCCGGAATCAAGTGAGTATATATGATCCAATGGCCGCTTCTCGAGTTAAGGCGAATCGGGGCGTGATTGATCAGATCACGCAAGCCATAAAGAACGGAGAGCTCCTTCTATATTATCAGCCCAAAGTGGATTGCCGACGGGGGCAGGTGGTCGGTCTGGAGGCTCTTGTTAGATGGAACCATCCTATCCTGGGGACCCGAATGCCTGCGGAATTTCTACCATTGATCGAACACGATGACGCGATTGTCCAGCTCGGAGAGTGGGTGGTGTCCGAAGCATTAAACCAGATATCGGTATGGCAGAGGGATGGATTGGAGTTACCCGTGAGTGTAAATATGTCGGCACGGGGATTTTTGCGGGGAGGCTTTGATAATCGGCTGGAAAACCTGCTGAAATCCTATCCAGGTGATGCGTTAAAAAAAATAGAATTGGAGATAGTGGAAACCGGAATTCTGGACGATGTCCAGCTTGTGAGCAATCTGGTGGCCCGGCTTCAGGCTCTGGGACTCTCGTTTGCTCTGGATGATTTTGGCACAGGGTATTCCTCCTTGCTTCATCTGAAACGTCTGGGCCCCAATACGCTTAAAATCGATCAATCCTTTATTCATGATATGCTGGATGATCCGGGTGACCTTGCGATCGTAAAAGCTGTGATCGGTATGGGTGCTGCTCTAAAGCACAAAGTGGTGGCGGAAGGGGTGGAAACCATAGAGCAGCTTCTTATGTTGTTGCGTCTGGGTTGCGATGTCATGCAGGGATTCGGCATTGCCAGGCCCATGGCTCCCCATCGGCTGGTGGAGTGGTTGAAAGCATTTCGCACGGATCCGCGCTGGATAACAGGAGAGCTGTATCAACTCTACCCCGCCCGCAAGGACTTTGAATTGTTGTTGATGGAGGTCTCCCATCGCCACTGGTTCAAGCAAAGTATGGAATCCATCAGGAGGTCCGGTATAACAGAAGGAAATGGTTCAATTCTTTTTGATCACTGCAGGCTGACTCAATGGTATGTCAAATGGGGAATTAAGCGCTTCGGGTCGGATCCGGAATTTCGCAAGATTGACACATCGCATCGTCAGGTGCATATCTCCGCTCAAAGGATATTGAAAGAGTGCGATTCCAAAAACCAGAAGCAGATGGATGAAGAGCTGCAGAAGCTGGGAGCCGAAAATGAGGAACTTGTAGATAGACTCCATCGTTTCAGACTTGCTCATCTGGGAATCAATGAAGATGCTGTTGAACCGCCTCAGGAGGATAAAAATGGAAGTTGAGCCACTTGTCTGGAACGATAGTTTCGCTACCGGTGTCCAGGAAATCGATGAACAGCATATGATTCTCGTTGATCTACTTAATAACGCCAGAGTAAAGCTTGTTCCTGGTTCAGATGCTAAAATCATCGAGCAGATCATACTGGATCTGCTGAGCTACGCTCTCTATCATTTTGAAACGGAAGAGCGTTTAATGGATGCATATGACTACCGGGAAGGGAGCTCTCCAGATGCCACACAGCATCTGGAGCAACATCGCGCCTTTTCTGACCGGGTGGTTTGGGCAAGGAGGGCGCTCACATCTGGAGAAAAAATATCCTCCGATGAACTGCTACAGTTTCTCACTGACTGGTTAGTAAACCACATATTGAAGACTGATTTTAAGCTGGGAGCATATATCCTGGAAAAGAGGGTGAGGGGCTAACGTTTATTTCAAAGACGGCATTCTACAACTTTTTCCGATACCGCTCCAGCAGGTCGATCAGACTCTTTTTCTTTACCGGCTTTGTAACATGTTCATCGCAACCGGCTTGATGACTTCGCTCCTCATCCTCCTTGAGGGCATGAGCCGTAAGCGCAACAATGGGTATAGGTCTGCGGGAAAGGGAGGCTTCCAGTTTTCTTATTTCAGCCACAGCCGCATATCCATCCATCACCGGCATTTGCATATCCATTAAAATAATATCATAATCTTTTTTCTTAAACGCTTCGACGGCCTGCAGACCATTTTCGCAGAAGCTGAGGTCATACTCTCCCTTTTTTAAGTAGGCTTTCAGCAGGAACTGATTGTCCATGGAATCTTCGGCGACCAGAATCCGTAGCAGGTTTCTGCGGACCCCATCGGCTTCTTCTCCGGATGAGCGTATACTCGACGCGTCTCCGGTGAAAGTAGTGGCGGCGGTTTCCAGGTCCACAATCATTGGAAGGTAATAAATGAACTTGCTACCCTTTCCTGGTGTGCTCTCTACCCAGAGCTGACCTCCAATTTCAGATATAAATCGATTGCTGATGGAGAGTCCCAGTCCCGTACCTCCAAACTCTCTGGAGGCAGCAGGATCCGCCTGGAAAAATGGTTCGAACACACGGTGAATCACATCCGGCTCGATGCCTATCCCCGTATCCTCTACGGAAAAAATGACTCCTCCTTTTTGCAGGCTACTTTCATTTTGAGTTCTTGGTATTGTTATATACTTGCCTATATGTTCTGGCAGAATATGATCTTCTACACGAACAATTACATGACCCTGGCGAGTGAATTTGATAGCGTTGCCCACAATATTCATTAGTATCTGTTTCAGGATCCTCGCATCACCTCGATAAATATTATATGAAAGATGATCTAAATAATATTTTAATTCCAGACCTTTTTCGATCACCCTCGGCTCCACCATCTCCATAACCGGTTGGACGACATCCTCGATCAGGCGAAAAGGCTCACTTACATGGGCAATCACTCCCGCCTCTACCCGGGAAAGATCCAGTATATCATTAATGATTCCCAGAAGTGATTCTCCCGCATTGTTAAAAACTTTTACAAATTTTTTCTGTTCTTCGTCCAGGTTTGTTTCAGCCAGAAGTTCTGCCATGCCCAGTATGGAATTCAAAGGTGTGCGAATTTCATGACTCATGATAGCCAGAAATCTCGATTTGGCTTCATTGGCCTGGTGTGCGGCCTCCCGACTTCGGATCATTTCCATTTCGGCTATTTTCCTGTCTGTTATGTCATGAGAATTAACGACAATACATTTGAGATTTGAGTCGTTCAATAGATTTGTCAGTGTTGACTCAAGATAGATCCATTTCGCCAGTTTTTTATTCCACCCTCTATGCTCCAGGGTAAAGTGTGAACCGCTTTCCCGGACAATCATGGAGATACCTTTCTTAACGTCATTCACATCATCCGCGTGGACAAAATCATAAAAGGATTGTCCCACCATCTCCATTTGTAGGTTGCCAAGCGTTTTATGATGTGCCGGGCTCTCATATTGAATCAGACCCTCTTGATTGATCAAAAGAATTATATCCGAACCGTTTTCCATAAGGGATTGGAATCGTTTTTTGTCAGCAAGCAAAGAGGCATTCAACTCCTCAATGTCGGCTTTTTGCTTGAGCTGGAGGAGTTTTGCCCGGTAGAGCAACCGGGAGACAATAATGCTTGCGACAAAAAAAGGGGTGATACTGGCCAGTAAATGGATGAGCTGTCCACTTTCACCGATAAGGATCAGAAGGCCTCCACCGAGCAGGGCAAAAGCAATGGTATTGATCGATATGAACAGCAGTGGTGAAAAGGAAAAAAGGAGCGCACCAGCTATGGTGTGGATTGAGTAGAGCAGCATTCCGCCTGTATAAAATGAGTTCACCAGGGATGAGAGACTTGCGCTCAGTTGAAAATAAAAAAATAGCACAACGGTGATGGGGTGGACATGATTGATGAATCGGGATTCGGGGGAAGAGGAGATCCTTTTATTGATCGTTCTGGCAAAGGTTAGAAATAGAAGTGAGACCACCCAGGCTACAGAATGAATGATAGCCATTGCATAATAAAAGGAGTCAGCCTTTGTATAAACAGGAAGCTTTCGAAAATAGAGGAACAAGAGAAAGAAAGTTGAATAAATCAAATAGACCCAGGCCAGGTAGTGCATATTGCGGAAGTTGCCAATGGTTAGCTCCCGCCCGGGATCAGGTCTGTTCTGCAAAGAGTCCTGGACGTGACTCCGGAGTAACTGCACTGTTCGAATCAGTTCGCGAAATTTATTCCCTTTGCGATCCATTCTATTCCTTGCGCCTGAGCTCTGACCCGTTTTTACAGGAGTCTCAAATCCCGTTTTAAGATATTCGCTGGATGTTTTTGCATGAGCCCGCCATTGGCCGGACTCATGCGAGCCAGGTGTGAGCGCGATTCTCCCCCATCCTTGCCGGAAATCTCCATTTGCCAATGGAAAAATGCTTTTCGGGAAGAGACGGGAAGAAAATCCTGTTCCAGAGGCATAATAAGGAAAAAACATGGTAGATACAGCACGCAAAAAAAGGGTCATGGAAGAATACCGTCGACACGGCAAAGACACGGGATCCTCGGAGGTCCAGATTGCCATCCTTACCGCAAGAATTCAGGACCTTACAGAGCATTTTAAAATCCATACTATGGACCACCATTCCCGACGCGGACTGTTGAAGCTGGTAGGCCAGCGTCGTCGATTGCTGGACTATATGAAAGGCAAGGATTTGCAAAAATATAAGGATTTGATTCAAAAACTCGGGATTCGTAAATAGCGCAAATCTAATCATCAACACATGGCTGCTCCAACAGGCGTACCTGTGTGTGATAAACCATCCAGCCTGAGTCAGATTGGGTGCCTCTCGCTAAACTATTTCAACAGGATCATTTATGTCGGAACAATCAGTCAGTGCAGAGTGGAGCGGTCGTTCCATAACTCTCGAGACAGGCAAGTGGGCCAAACAGGCCCATGGTTCGGTGGTTTACAGATCAGGCAATCTGGTGTTGCTGGCCACGGTATGTGCGGAAAAAGAGGCGCGGGAGGGACAGGATTTCTTTCCTCTGACTGTGGATTATCGCGAGAAGTATTATGCCGTGGGACGTTTCCCTGGTGGCTACATTAAGAGGGAAAATCGACCGGCCGAGCACGAAACTCTTATTTCCAGACTCATTGATCGACCGATTCGCCCTCTTTTTCCAGAGGGTTATCTCGCGGAAATTCAGCTCCTCGTTACAGTGCTTTCGGCAGAACCTGGCGTGAGCATAGAAGGTCAGGCCATTACCGCAGCATCAGCCGCGCTCGCTGTATCCGATGTCCCTTTTCATGGACCCATTGCTGGCGTGGTGGTAGGTAGAGTGGATGGTCAGTTTGTGGTGGATCCCACTGCCGAAGAACTCATCAAATCTGATATGGAACTGGTGGTGGCAGGTTCGAAAGATGCCATAGCCATGATTGAAGGAGAAGCTGCTGAAATATCCCGTGAAGAGATGATTTCAGCCATTTCATTTGCTCAGGATCGAATTCGTGAGCGAATCAACCTGCAGGAAGATCTGGCCAAAAAGTGCGATGTTACCAAGCGCAATGTCGATTTAAAACTTCCCGATCCCGGTTTGAAAAATGAAGTTCGTGAAGTCGCCTTTCAGAACCTGGAAGAGGCCAACCGTAATACCGATAAGGTGGCACGGGGTAACGATATAGACGCGGTCTATAAAAGCGCTGTGGAGCATTTTCAAAAAAAGTACGCCGACTCTCCGGACCTGGATCGCATTGTGCGAGAAGTCAAAAACAACATGCACGAACTGGAAGCCGAAGTTGTGCGTGATGCCATTTTTCATCAAGGAGTCCGCTCCGACGGTCGCAAGCTCGATGAGATTCGGCAAATTACCGTTGAGCTGGATGTATTGCCCGGTGTGCACGGCAGTGCCGTATTTACCAGAGGCCAGACCCAGTCTCTGGGAATTGTAACTCTGGGCACAGCCACAGATAATCAACGTTATGAAAATCTTTCCGGTCAGCAGAGTAAAAACTTTATGCTGCATTACAATTTCCCCCCTTTCTCCACGGGAGAGGTAAAGCGCATGTCCGGTCCGGGCCGAAGGGAGATTGGTCATGGAAACCTGGCCGAAAGGGCTCTCAAAGCCGTAGTTCCCACCCAGGAAGAGTTCCCTTATGTAATCCGTGTAGTATCGGAAATTCTGGAATCCAACGGCTCCTCCTCTATGGCCAGTGTCTGCTCCGGTTCCCTTGCTATGATGACAGCCGGTATTCCCGTGAGTCGTTCAGTATCCGGTATTGCCATGGGACTCATTACAGATGGCAAAGGCGGACATCGTATCCTTTCCGATATTGCCGGTATTGAAGACCACTTTGGCGACATGGATTTTAAAGTAGCGGGAACTGAAAAAGGGATTACTGCATTTCAACTGGATATTAAAATTACAGGTCTTACACTGGAGATTATGCGTGAAGCGCTGGAGCAGGCCGAGCGTGGCCGAATGCATATTCTCGGAAAAATGAACGAGATGATCCAGGCCTCCAGGAAGGATGTCTCCAGCAATGCTCCGCGCATCACTACCATGCAGATAGATCCTGATCGTATTGGAGAACTCATTGGCCCCGGGGGAAAGATCATTCGCGCCATCATCGAGCGCTCAGGTGCCGAGGTGAATGTAGAAGACAACGGTACCGTGACCATTGCCGCCTCCAGAGGGGAAGCGTCTGATATCGCAAGGAGTATGATTGGGGATCTCTTCAGTGAAATGGAAGTGGGCGCCGTTTACGACGGTGTGGTAAAACGTGTAGCCGATTTCGGCGCCATAGTAGAACTGATTCCGGGCAGGGAAGGACTTCTTCATATATCCAAAATGTCTGAAAATCGTATCAATGATGTACACGAATTTGTGAAAGAGGGTGATCGTATCGCGGTCAAGGTGATCGATCCACGCGGCAACGAAGTCATTGCTATTCGAAGCCTCAAGGATTCCAGCTGATGCCACGTCCCAAAGAAGAAGCACCGCCTAAAGACTGGCAACCGACACAAGCTGTTGATGACCCGATTATCAACAACGCC
>JBNLFC010000076.1:0-11018 GCA_050305335.1 Leptospirales bacterium | reverse complement strand
CTGAAATGGATGGATCAAGTTCGTGTTGTAGAAGCCTTGTGTGTTCGGTAGACACGACCATTCGAGATTCCAGCAGTGGTTCTGAAATTTCAAATATCACAAAATCTGAATCGTGAATGCGTGCACAGACGCCAATGGAGGCCGGACCAGGATTTCCCCTGGAGGCACCGTCACAATTCATGATAATCTCTTTGAGTTTATCGTCGCTCATGATTCGAGTATTTTTCTTCGGCTGCACGGGTAAAACCAAATTCTTATTCAATGCATGCAATTCGTTTGCAACTTTCGGTCGCTTTTCCCGGGTGTCGGCACTCCTCCAGAACTTTCTCTGCCTCCCCGGAGTCCTCAAACCATTGTTTGATCAGGTCTGTCCCCACCGTTGCATCCAGAGGGGAGTTTTTCTTCACCAATGATATAAGCCTGCAAAACTCATGGCGGGTTTGCACTACGCTTAAACAGGCCGCCACCGCGTAACAGGGACGATGTGGATCGTCTTTATTCAGCCCGGCAGGGCTGTTCTCAGATCTAAGCCTGGTGAGAGTCCTGAAATCTCTCCAGATAGGAACATCCCATGGCTGATCTACTGGATCTGTGGGCTCCCAATGGCCTATGGAGGCGTCAGTCGGGCAGGAGTGGCGCATGGTTGCCGTCCCGCTTACAATGCCCGGAACTTCTTTGCCTTCGGGTGTTTTTACTGAGACTGTTTTCTTATCAATAGTATTGCCTTTCCCTGTCTCCGGAAGAATTAGAAATCCTGGTGGTGGTTCACTCTCGATAATAAGAACTGTGCTATGGTCTGATCGATTCGGCACTGGACTCCATGGGAACAACTCACTCCAGTCTCCATCACCCGCATCCAGTAGATCGACCCGCCCCGATTCCACCCAGTTGGAGTGAGCGTAGAAGTCCTGGGCAACGTGTAAGATTTCTCCGAAAGTGGAGGCGGCTCCATTGTAATTTTTTCTTTTGATTTTTTTTATAACATCCTTATAAAGGTCGTTTATGTTATCTACGCTCTCGGAAAATGCGCAATCGTTGAAGTGCCATGGATCCACCCCGGCCCGCATCAGATTCCAGGACGCGTCTAGATTTTCCAGAGAGTCAAGGACTTCTGACAGAGGCTCGTTTTTCATGGACGGCAATGCACGTAACGTAATGCCCATGTGACCCTGAAATTCTCTATCTTTCTCGTTTTCCAATGCTGCAAGAACGTCACTGCTGCTGCATGCATCCATTCCTTCCGGGCCAGTCAGGCATGGTTTGAAGGCAAAAAGAGCCCGGGGAGAAAAAAGCTGCATTGACGAAATAAGAAAAAAAACTGCAGCCAGTAGATTTGCGTTGGAAGTAGCCATAGGTTGAGTCTTGTGAGTTTCCTCATTTCACTCAAGTTATTTTCCTCTGGCCATAAGGCATCTTTTCCTTTAATGTGGTCAGGGATATGGTAATGCAACTATGAGTGACTCCCCATCTTCCTTTTTCGAGCTTCTGGCCCCTGCCGGCAACTTTGAGAAGCTAAAAACCGTTCTGCATTATGGGGCAGACGCCGTCTATGCAGGATTATCCGAGTTCAGTTTGCGAGCACAGACCGGTGAGTTTGGCGAAAACGATCTTCGCAAATGGGTTTCCACTGTCCATGGGGAAGGGAAAAAAATATATATAACAGCGAACATCTATCCGCATAATCGTGACCTTCCTGCTCTGAGGGAACATGCAAAGCTTTTATCGGAAATGAGTCCGGACGGTATAGTGGTGAGTGATCCGGGGGCTTTTGAAATTTTCTCCACACTGGCACCTCAATTACCGCTACACATCAGCACTCAGGCTAACACCACAAACCTGGAGTCTGTACGCTTCTGGAGAAGATTGGGTGCAAAACGCATTGTGCTGGCGCGGGAACTCTCCCTGAGCGAAATTCGAGAAATTCATGATGCGGTAGGCGATATTGATCTGGAGGCATTTGTTCATGGTGCAATCTGCATTGCATACTCCGGACGCTGTTTCCTTTCCAGCTTCATGGCCAATCGTTCCGGGAATCGAGGGGAGTGTGCCAACTCCTGTAGATGGAGCTATTCGCTCGTGGAAGAGAAGCGACCTGGAGAATATTTTCCGGTATTTGAGGATAATCGTGGCACCTACATTATGAGCTCAAAGGATCTCTGCTTGATAGCTTATATCGATCAACTCATGGATGCAGGAGTGACAAGTTTTAAATTAGAGGGCCGCATGAAGGGGATCAACTACGCGGCTGGTGTTGTAAAAATTTATCGAGAAGCCATTGATCGTATCTCGGCCGGGGAGAGTGTGGATCCCTACCTGGAGAAGTGGACGCAAGAGCTTTCCTGGTTCTCCAGCCGCGGTTTTACCACCGGAATGCTGTTAGGCAGGCAGCCTGATGAAGATTACAACCACGATACTCCTACCTACATTCGTTCCCTGTGGGAGTTAGGCGGAGTGGTGGAGAGCTGTGACGCGGATGGACGTATTACTGTGGCTCTGAGAAATACGATTCAACAAGGAGACCGAGTTCGTTTCTTAACCCCCGGAATGGAGGAGGAGTCTTTTATAGTAGAAGAGTTTTTCTCAATTACGGGCGAACCGGTCTTTCTGCCTGGCCGAAATGGTCAGCGGGTTGTATTGCAGGCACGCACCGGTGTTCGGCCAGGGGATTTGATGCGTGTGGGGAAGGGTGGATGAAATAAGATAAACATACCAAATTGTGTCTTTATCAGCTTCTGCCAGGCCCGGCAATGAGCCAGAGCGTTTTGATGTGGCGTATAATGCTTTCTCTTTGCATACCCTCACGCTACAATATTCACCAGTTTCCCTTTTACCACAATCACCTTTTTCGGTTCTTTCCCGTCGAGAGCTTTGATGATGTGCGCATCTTCCATTGCCATTTTTTTCAGCTGCTCATCGTTCAGCCCCGGAGATGCCATTGCCCGACCGCGGATCTTTCCGTTGATCTGAAATACCACTTCGATTTGATCGACCATTGTTTTGCTCACATTGTAAGTGGGCCATGGGGCATAGGCAATGCTTTCCCGGTTGCCCAGCAGAGCCCAGAGCTCTTCTGCCATGTGGGGGGCGAAAGGAGACAGAAGTTTTACAAAGCTTTCTGCGCCGTTTCTACCGATGGCTTTTTCCGCGGATAGCTCGTTTACAAAGATCATCATTTGAGAAATGGCGGTGTTGAAGGACATTCTTTCGATATCTTCCGTTACTTTCATAATCGTTTGATGAACGACTCTTTCCACATTTTTCAAACGTTCCGGTGAAGGCTCCTGGAGTAGCATGGGATCTATTCTTGCGTCAGACAGTTGGTCGGTTTCAGTTTCATCGCCTGATTTCGATGCCTTCATTATATAAAGACGCCACACTCTCGAGAGGAATCGATGCACTCCATCCATACCGCGTGAAGACCAGGGTTTCATCTGTTCCAGCGGTCCCATGAACATTTCGTACATGCGAAATGTATCAGCACCATACTCTTTCACAACATCGTCGGGATTGATCACGTTCCCACGGGATTTGGACATTTTGTTGTTATCTTCGCCCAGAATGATGCCCTGATGAATCAGCTTTTTAAATGGCTCAGGCGAGGATACATAGCCGTAATCGTATAGAACTTTGTGCCAGAAACGTGCATAGAGAAGGTGCAATACAGCATGTTCCGCCCCGCCTACATAGAGATCGACGCCATGATCACCCATCCAGAATTTTTCTTTTTCTGGATCTACCGGAGCCGTTGGATTGTGAGGGTCGATGAAACGGAGATAGTACCAGCAACTGCCTGCCCACTGGGGCATGGTGTTAGTCTCCCTTCTTAAAAATGTATTTTTTTTATCTTTTCCCTGCACGGAGTGCTTTACCCAGTCCGGGATTCGAGCCAACGGCGAGTCCCCCGATTCTGTTGGCTGGAAATCGTTGGAAGGAGGTAGTAATAGCGGAAGTTCCTCCTCGCTTGCTGCCACCAGAAAGCCCTTTTCATCATAGCTGATAGGGATAGGTTCGCCCCAGTAGCGTTGACGGCTGAATAGCCAGTCCCTGAGTCGATAGTTGACACGTTTCGTACCGAGGCCGTTTTTTTCCAGATGATCAATCATTTTTGTTTTCGCAGCCTCGGTTGCAAGACCGTTGATGATGTCGGAATGGAAGTTTACGCCATTTTCGCAGAAGGCTGCATCGGGTAAAAAATCATCTCCTTTGTGAGAGGCCGGTTTTACAACGAACTGGATGGGGAGTTTGAACTTTTTTGCAAATGCAAAGTCCCGTTCATCATGGGCGGGTACGGCCATGATGGCACCGGTGCCGTATCCAGTCAGAACGTAATCTGCAATCCATATGGGAATTTTCTTGCCCGTAAGAGGATGGATGGCATGCGCTCCGGTAAAGACGCCAGTTTTCTCTCCTTTTTCGCCTTCAATTTGACGATCTCTCTCCGAGCGAAGGGCAGTTGCTTTTACGTAATTGTCCACTGCTTTCTTCTGTTCGGTGCTTGTGATTTCAGATACAAGAGGATGCTCGGGCGCCAGTACCATGTAAGTAGCGCCATAGAGTGTATCGGGCCTGGTGGTATATATTCTCAAAGAAGGATTTTCACCGGACTTGCCGGTCTCTTTTTTTGTTCCGGGTGAGTCTATTGCAAAGTCGACTTCAGCACCTTCGGATCTGCCAATCCAGTTTTTCTGGAGTTCCAGTGTCCCGGACGGCCAATCTACGTATTTCAGATCTTCCAGCAAACGTTCTGCGTATGCAGTAATTCGCAACATCCATTGACGCATGGGACGTCGTTCTACCGTGTAACCTTTCGATACCCACTCATCCACTTCTTCATTTGCCAGAACTGTTCCCAGCTTTGCGCACCAGTTCACTGGCATTTCAGCAATATAAGCGAGGCGTTTGCTGTTTCTGTAATCTTCAAGTTCGTTCTCTTTTCCCTTTTTTTTGAGATCTTCAGGAATGGGAAGCAGGTCAATGGGCTTTGCTTTGTCAGCCTTCTCGTCAAAGTAGGAGTTATAAATTTTCAGAAAAATCCACTGGGTCCAGCGATAGTAGTCGGGATCAGTGGTATTGATCTCCCTATCCCAGTCGTAAGAAAAACCCAGTCGCTGCAATTGTTTGCGGAAATTATTTATATTCTCTTCCGTTGTTTGAGCGGGGTGTATTCCTGTCTGCATTGCGTAGCGTTCTGCCGGGAGTCCAAAAGCATCCCAGCCCATGGGATGAAGCACATGGAATCCTTTCATCCTTTTATAGCGTGCGATGATGTCAGTGGCGGTGTACCCTTCAGGATGGCCTACATGGAGTCCCGCACCCGAAGGGTAGGGAAACATATCCAGAACATAGTAGTGGGGACCGCTGGTTTCTACGGGTGTTTTGAAGGTTTTTTTTTCGGCCCAGTTGCCTTGCCACTTTTCTTCGATTTCTGAATATGGATAGCTCATAGAGTCAGAGGATGGAGTGCATGAGGCTGGGCCAATCGAAAAAAGCTCATGGGGGGATCAAATCGAAATTCTCACCGAGAAAAGCAGTTTATTTTTTAGATTGAAGACCTCTGGTTTTCATGAGAATAGAGATGCTCACTCCTCAGCACAGAAGTGCAACGGTATCCATTTTACCGGTCAAACACAGGGAAAAACTCATAAAACAGTGGCAAAATAGCGAATAGTCTCAAATACCGATCGTCGGGAAACGAACATTCTGAAATCATTCAGGCAAAGGTTGCTGGAAAAAAAGTAGCCAGAGGGGGGGCTTCACGCTTATCTGAACAAACAGGCTGTCGCGGCGGCCAAATAAAGGGCGCAGAGGGAACATGAATCAGACAACACAGAGAGTCTTCACAATTGATTACACATTAAAAAACGATGCTGGCGAAATTCTGGATGCTACAGCAGGAAATCTTTTTACATTCATTCACAACGCAGGCCAGGTCATTCCGGGACTTGAAAAGGCTATGGAAAACCGTTCCGAAGGCGAGAGCTTTCAAGTGACTCTCGATCCAGCGGAAGCTTACGGCGAACACAACCCTGCTTTGATTCATAGTGTTCCTCTGAAAGAGCTGGACGGCATTGAAAACCTCTCGATTGGAATGATGCTTCAGGCCAATACCCCTCAAGGTGTGCGTATTTTTCATGTAACTGATGTGAATGCCGAAAACGCCACGCTGGATGGAAATCACCCTCTGGCCGGGCAGCGACTCCATTTCGAAGTGACTGTAATCGAAGCGCGGGAGGCTACGGAAGAGGACTTTGCCCCTGCACACTCCTGCTGTGGAGGGGGCGGTCATGGTGGCGGCGGTTGTGGCAGTCACGAGGCGAAAGAGGAAGGAGATACCTGCTGCGGAGGCGGTGGTCACGGTGATGGTGGACACTGCCACCATTGATTAACACTATCTCGCTCCATTTCCCATCTCAATCACAGGAAATGGAGCGCTTAGCGTAAATATAGTATACATTGGTGCTCCTGCAAAAATCTTAGGTCATTCGGCCCTCCTTTTGCGCTGATACAGTGCTCCAGGTAAGACTTAAAAATACGAAACCCTCGAAACCGACCGGTTACCATTCATTCCGGATGATCTATGACACACTCCCATTCCTTTGCATCTTTACGACTGAAGCCAGAAATTCTCAATAATCTGCAATCTCTCGGCTATGAACATCCTTCTCCCATTCAGGAAAAGAGCATTCCTCTCCTGCTGGATGGCAGGGATCTTGTTGGTCAGGCCCGCACAGGCACAGGAAAAACTGCTGCATTTGCCTTGCCCATATTGCAGAAATTAGATTTAAGCCGGAAAAGCGTACAGGCTCTCATACTCACACCTACGCGAGAACTTGGAATTCAGGTGGCCGAATCATTCCGGAAGTATTCAGCAAATATGAATGGACTGCGGGTAGTCGCTCTTTACGGGGGACAGGATATACGACCCCAGTTGAAAGAACTCAAAACTGCTCCTCAAGTGGTTGTCGGTACTCCGGGCAGAATCATGGACCACCTGGAGCGTGGCACGCTCAGTCTCGGTGCGTTAGTTACTCTTGTGCTGGATGAAGCGGACGAAATGCTTCGTATGGGATTCATTGATGATGTAGAATGGATACTCGATCACGCCCCCCGTGAAAGGCAGACAGTACTTTTTTCGGCCACCATGCCGGCTTCTATACGCAAGGTTGCCGCAAAGCATTTACATAATCCCGCAGAAGTAAAAATAGAATCCGGTGAGGGAGTTACCAGCTCGAAAATTCGACAGCATTTCAGAATTCTTGACAACTCTCAGAAACTGGAAGCACTCTTGAGAGTTCTGGAACTAGAACACCTGGAAGGCTGCATTATCTTTGTGCGCACTCGCGCTCAAACTATGGAGATCGCAGATAAATTGCAGGGTCTCGGGCATTCCTGTGCTGCGTTGAGCGGGGATATAAAGCAGGCAGAACGTGAGCGTATTATCCGCAATCTAAAAAGTGGCAAACTGAAGGTGGTCGTGGCCACTGATGTGGCAGCCCGGGGGCTGGATGTGAGCCGCATTACCCACGTAGTCAACTATGACATTCCTCTGGATAGTGAATCCTACGTGCATCGTATCGGACGGACTGGCCGTGCAGGCCGTGAAGGAGATGCAATATTATTTGCCACAAAACGTGAGATGGGAATGGTCAAGAGGCTTGAGAAGTTTACAGGACTGCCTATGGCACCTCTGACATTGCCTTCACGAGAAGAGGTCGTTGCTTCCAGGCTTTCCAGATTTCGGGATCGCATTGTCAATCTTGCAACTCATGTGGATCTCTCTCTGTATGCTGATCCTCTCGATCGTCTGATTGAGTCCGCCGGCGTGAGTAACAAAAATCTTTACACTTTACTTCTGTATATGGCCCAGAGCTCTTCTCCCCTGATTCCGGACGTTCCATTTACCCTGCCTGTGCATGCCTCCTTTGAAACCGGAGGAAAACAGGGAAAAATTCCGTCCAGCAGCGCTACACGAAGAGGGAAAAGTGCCGGAATTCATACCCGATCCAGAAAGCATACCCGCCAGAAAAAGCATCGATGATTGGCTGTGTTCAGTCGTCTTCATCCTGATATTGATTTGAATGCAATTAACTCTACAGTCTGCCCCTACCCGGGTGGGCACGACGTGTGAGTATTAAGAAAAAAAGGACCGGGTATTTCTCCCGGTCCTAAAGTGGGGTTCGCTGTGATACAGAGGTTAAAGTATAATGAAATCCTTATTGGCTGATTCGGGCGAAGTTGAGATATTCGACTCGACCATCCTGTTAAACATAGTTTGCATACGTTTTCGGGAGAAGAAAAACGTTTTTTTTTTCAGTTGCTTGACACGCAACTATGCACGCCTGAATGGCGTCTATTGTTGCTTTTTCGTGTAATTGCCACTAATGCAAGAGGACTACAATGGAAAGAGTCCTGAGAGAAAGAGATGCTCCGTTGCCGTCATTCATTGGTTTTTTCAGGTGAAAAAAATTAGATCGGACAGATGAAATCTGATGAAGATCATTCAAAAAAGGTTGCCTTGAAAAGCAATCTCGGAAGAATCGAAGATCACAGGAGCTTTTATGAAACGATCTGTAGTAGTAACCGGAATGGGAATTTTTTCACCGAATGCTCATGGTCTTGTCGAATATGAGAAGGCACTCCGAAATGGAATCAGCGGTCTTCGCAGGATAAAAGCACTGGAGGAAGCTGGATTCAGCTGTCTTGTGGGGGGAATACCTCAGGAATGGCAAAAAAAAGGGGAAGAGTATTTTTCTGCCGATCGCCTCATGGCTATGAATGAGCTTCTCATCTATGCGGGTATTACTGCTATTGATGCGTGGAAAGACGCAGGTTTGCCTGTTGTTCCACCGGGCGAATCCACGGTTTTCTGGGATACCGGGGTCATTATTGGAATCGGCCAATCGGATACTGAAACTATTCGTGACGCTGCGAAAAAACTGGATGCCGGAAAAGTTAAGCGAATGGGATCCACTCTTGTGGAACAAATTATGACCAGCGCGCCCACTGCTCGTGTGAGTGAACTTTTAGCTCTGGGCGGACAGGCTACCACGGTTTCCAGCGCCTGTACCACAGGGACCGATGCTATCATCGATGCAGCCAGACTGATCCAGTTCGGTCATGCTGATCGCATGATTGCCGGTGGAGCCGATACCTCTTCTCCTCTAAACTGGGGAGGTTTCGATGCCATGAAAGTTTTAAATAAGAACTACAATGATGATCCTGCAAAAGCCTCGAGACCAATGAGCGCATCAGCCGCAGGGTTCATTCCGGGATCCGGGGCGGGGATGTTGGTACTGGAAGAGATGGAGACCGCAGTCAGGCGGGGGGCCAGAATATACGCAGAATATGTGGGGGGATCTCTCAATGGCGGAGGTCACCGTATGGGTGGCAGCATGACCTTTCCCAATCCCGAAGGTGTAGTGAAGGCTATTCATCAAGCTATGGCCGAAGCGGAAATCAATGCGGACCAGATCGATGTAATCAACGGGCACCTGACAGGGACCATTGCTGATCCCATGGAAATTAAAAACTGGACCCGTGCGCTGGGTTGCAAACCAGAAGAGTTCCCACTCATCAATTCTACAAAATCATTGATTGGCCATTGCCTGGGTGCGGCAGGTGGCGTGGAGGCAGTGGCCAGCATTCTGCAACTTTACCATGGTTTTGTTCATGGATCGCTCAACTGTGAAGACCTCCATCCGGAAATTGAACCATATCACAAAAGCGTGGTACAGAAAACCATAGATAAAGAGATCAAGATTCTGGCCAAATCCAGCTTTGGCTTCGGTGATGTGAACGGAATTACTATCTGGAAAAAGTGGAATGAATGATGTGGGTCACTCGCCTGCTAAGGTTTCAATATTTTCTATTATTAGTATTATTAACACCGGGCTGCTCAGGATCTGACTCTATACTCTATCTTGAGCGAAATGATCTGTTTGTCTGGCGAAAAAAAATTCAGGTGGATCTGAGAGAAAGGAATGACTCCGTCCGGATCCTCTACCTGGGGGACAGTCAGATCATGGGGGGAATTGTTCCCTCTATTGTGGAGAAGACTGCTCATCTGCATGGATACAATCTGGGGCTCCCCGCTCAGCAGCCGGAAGGTATGGAGGCACTTCTCCCCCATGTTTTCCGGACTTTCCCATCCCTGCGTTATGCCATAATAAATGTGGGCCCTTATACTCTACTGGAAAATGACAACCGCGGAGCCTTCCTCTCCTATTATCGTAGCACTCTTCTCCCTGGCTCTCTTGTATCTCCTGTAATGCGGTACGGAAGATGGGATCTGGTCGGCGGTAGGCTGAATGACGCCATTGGAACTCTTCTCGGTTTTCTGCCTGTTTTATCTCTCCAGCCGGTGACCCATCGAATTGTGGGTTTTGATGATCCCGAAGTGGAGATTGCCCACTCTACCCTCATGCGTTATCCTCAGCTTATTTCGAAAGAGGCATGGATTCAAACCACTGAAGAGCCATGGAATCCCATAGAACGAGTCACCCGGCAGAAGCTGAGCAACAGGAAGATCGCAGCTCTTATGAAAAAGCACGCTGGATTCTGGATCTGGCATACTATAGAAGAGCCTGGATTGGACTCACCGGACCTCTGCCACTTTAGAAGTAACTTGAAAGCATTGCCGGTGAGGGGTCGTTTTTCTCTGCGAAAAGAGGCCATAGAGTCTTACAGAAGAATTGATTTTCAATTCAAACAGAATGGAGTCAAGGTATACTATCTCGTTATACCCCTTTCGGACCGATGGTGGCAGATGGCCGGAGAAGAGGTCGCATCTCTTTACACTGTTGCACAAACTGACCTGGAAAAAGAGGTAGAGGGAAGATTCTTTCCAGGGCCTCCGGTTGAGGGAGGTCGAGCTGAGGATTTCCATGACTTCACCCATCTCTCCGGTTGTGGCGCCGTAAAACTCTCGACATGGGTAGGTCATGAGCTTGCCCGGGATCAGGATCAGTAGTTTGGTCATGTCCCGGGCGCCGGGAACTGCCTGAGAGCAGTGAAAGATT
>JBNLFC010000075.1:0-11068 GCA_050305335.1 Leptospirales bacterium | reverse complement strand
GTAAAGGGGGACATTGTACTGGGTCCGCTGATTCGCACGGACAATGGCAGTGTTCCTTCCGGCACCGCCAAATCCGATATAGTTCTTTTCTATAATCGCGATATCAGTGATACCATGCTCCTTTGCATCGTCTACGGTTACTTCTTCTTCCGAGTAGAGCTCTTCGCTGATCTGTGTCGACTGCATACCGATGATTCCCCTTCCTTAAGACGATGATTTTACCGGCCAGCAAAGGGTAAACCGCTTTTCGGAGAGCCCGTCAGCCTGCGGGTTTTCACAGGATGGGAAAGATAGGGAGGATTAGGTTGGCTGAAGCCCAGAGGAATCCGCAGATGAACGCGGATTGGCGCAGATCTATGCATGTAGTAGCCGATGGATTGTGGTGAATTAATAGGATGGGGAGGATAAAGCGGGCCGGGCCAGATGAATAAAAACAAGCCAATAAAGAAATCATTGCTTTTTTATGATGACTCATCAATATTTCTGAAAACATGAAATCCATGATATATAAATACTACTCCGTAGTTGACAGAGCGCTCTATGCGATCCTGACAGCGGAGCTCGGAGTGCGTAGCGGTGACAGCGCCGTCACTCAGGTTGTGTCCATGCACGTCCGCTATCTCATTCGTCGGATTAAGAGAAGCGTAACATCGTCGTCGAAGTATTCGCTGCCTGCGTATTCCAGCAGATCAGAGTAGATGGTGTCTCGAACCTCGTCCAACCTCACGCCTCCCGTTCTTTCCAGAGCATTGCGAAATGCGTTGATCAACCCCTGTATTCCAAACTCTTCGTCCATTTTATTCCGGCACTCGGTAATGCCGTCGGAAAACAAAAGCAGAGTATCTCCTATTTCCATTTGCAAAGAGCGATCCTGGTTAGGGTTATCCGTAATGGGGAGAGAGCGAAGGCCCATCCACAGTCCATCGGTAGAAATAGGAACCACATCATTGTACAGGACACGATAGTGCAGTATATCCTGATGGGATCCTGCATAGACCACATTGCCATCTTTCATAAATTTCAGGCTTAAAAAACTCATAAAGGTTCTGATGGGCAAATTGCGAAGGGAAGTTACAAGATCAAAAAATGAGTTATTTATCTTCCGAATAACCTCTGAAGGCGGAAGTGCCGAGTCTTCCAGCAGAATCCGCTCCATCATGGTTCGCACCTGCATGACGAACATTCCAGCCTGCATGCCGTGGCCGGATACATCACCTATGGCCAACCATTCTACTCCCGGGAAGGACCATCGCCCGTAATAATCTCCACCCACGCGAATAGCCGTACGCATAAATCCACAGTGCTCATAACCTCCCGATTCACCATCCATGGGCAGGAGGTCCAGCTGGATACGCCGGGTAACTTCAAAATCACGTTCTAGCTCTCTCTGTATTTTTTTCAAATTCAATTCTGTGGAGTCCCGGGCCCTCTCATACGCCTCCAGCACCAACCAGATGATCATACCGCTGAAAAAAAGATGAAAAAAGTAATCGTTTTCAAAAGGCCAGCGTGCCGTGAACGTGAGTATTCCAAGCCGCAGTGCACGCAATGCAATCACTATGACCATGTGCAGAAGAAAACCCGCCAGACTGAAATAACGGCCCAGCAAGTAGTGCATGGCAACAATCAGGGCGGCAGTATAAAAATATTGAGAAGGAGGAAATTGATTTTCAAGAAAAGAGTCAACGGTTGTTGAAATATAGTAGAACAGGATCAACACAGATGAAAACAGGGTGAGACGTCGTCCTTTAAAGAGAATCAAACCGAGCCAGACACCGAATGCAAAAAGTGACTCAAAAAAAGTCAGCGCCCCCTGGGCAGGAGCGGATGTCAATTGGGCAGGAGCACGGACCAATTGCACAGCGAAAAGAGTAAAAGATAACCCGACCAGTATATGCAGCTTACGACGTGTATGATCATTCCTGAGAACGGGCGAATTAGGTGGCAGGTATGCATTCATCCATTGCACATAGGCTCTGGCCATCACATATTTGAATATGATCCATCTTTCTTTGAGCATCTCAATAGCTTCCCGAATATAAGGGACCTCTCCATTTGCCTGATTTCAATAGAGTTCCATCTCTTTCAGGATATAGGCCATGATCCTTTCGGCGTCAGCAGCTAATTCTGAAGGAAAATAGAATGCCATCCGCAATCCGCCATCACTGGAATTGAGGAACACTTCGAGAATGGGCCCCGCTTTCTGACCCTTAAAGGAAGTTTTAAAGACCGCTCCTTTCCAGCCGGATTTTCCTCCCCCGATCCATGTATCCAGAGCGGCAACAGGGCTCCTCTCCGGAGAGTTTTTTTTATTTCGACTACCGATTAAACCTGCTCCGTAATCCCAGCGAGACATGAATTCCTCGAGAGTTAAAGCTTTTTTCCCTGATCCTGTCGCAGGAATAATCTGTATTGCTAAAATAAAATCATTGTGGCTTAGAAGAGTAGTCGATCCGCCGGACCGGCTATTCCCCGGATAAAAGGTTCTCGCAATGTGAGAAGGAATCCAGCGCCATGAACCAGGCAAAGATAACTTCCATCCATTCTTTTCCGATACGAGAAGTGTGCGTGCCTGACTTTTTATAAAAAGTGCAAAAGGATCCGCTTCTTGCCGGCAAACTACAAAACGTTCACCTTTTGCAGTGGTATCATTCACCCTGCCGGATGCCACAGCAGCCGCTTTCAGCAGAAAGGCCGGAGGATAACGCATAGATTGCCTGGCAGCAAGAATGGCCTTCCAGATCAGATATGCTTCAGTACAGCTGCCCCTCTCAAAAAGCGCATCGGCCTCGGCAAGGGCATGAATACTTTGCTGCTCCACAGGCACAGCTGGCTTCCAGCGGCCGTCGGGTATATGATAGAAGAGCTGACCGTCCCTTTTAAGAGGAAAACGACGCCCCCACTCGTCTTCCAGAGGCTGGAACTCCGGCGGTGCGGAGAGCGACTCCTCCATCAAATGAAAGGTGTTGCGTCCGTATTCCCTTTCCGAATCAAAGAATGGCTCCCTCGAATCAGGCTTTGCATACAAAGCGAGTGGAACGGAGAGCAAGAAAAAAGCCAGAGGAGCCACCTCCCGGCGAAAATAGAACACGCTCCTGCCTATAAAAAGCTGTCCCGAAATCCACGGAAGGGTTGCTGAATGAACTTTGTGAACTGTAATTGATTTTCGGTTCACTCAGCCATGGAGAGGAACCCCCACCTCCGCCTCGTCGTCCACCTCCATAGAGTGGCCCTCTTCTATTCTCTGAAGAGCAAGTTTGTAATCACCGGGAATGATCTTGACGAAATGCATCAAGTTTTCGCTCCAGCCGGAAAGAATCTCTCCGGCGCGCTTTGAATTCGTATATCGATAGTGATTTTCCACCAGTGTTTTCAATTCCTCTACATCTTTTTGATCGCTCACGGGCTCCAGGTCCACCATCTCCCTGTTTACCCGGGATGTGAATGTCTTTTCGGGATCCCATACATATGCAATGCCCCCCGACATTCCCGCAGCAAAGTTGCGACCGGTCTGCCCCAGTACCACAAGACGGCCACCTGTCATATACTCGCAACCGTGGTCACCCACTCCCTCTACAACCGCGTGGACGCCTGAGTTTCGGACACAAAATCGTTCTCCGGCCATTCCGTTGATATACGCCTCCCCGGAGGTAGCTCCATAAAAGCAAGTATTGCCTACAATCACGTTCTGTGGAGCTTCAAAAGTCGCTTTCTCCGGAACTCGTATTACCAATCTTCCACCGGATAATCCCTTACCCACATAGTCGTTGGCTTCACCAACCAGCTGAAGTGCAACTCCCCTGGCAAGAAATGCTCCAAAAGATTGGCCTGCCGTTCCCTGAAGTCGTATATCGATACAGCCATCCGGCAATCCGTCCTGGCCATACTTTCTTGCGACAGCACCGGATAGCATGGCACCGATGGTACGGTCCGTATTTCTAACTGCTTTATCAATCACCACAGGCCGGGCGGATTCCAGTGCAGGTTTTGCAAGAGCGATCAACTCGTTATCCATCTGATGCTGGATGCCATGATCTTGAGGACGTGATTTATAAATTCCGGTCCCCAGCACAGGCTCTGGCTTTGTTAGAAGCCTTGTAAAATCCAGACCTCTCGATTTCCAATTACGTCCTGAACGGGCCGGCATAATGCGCTGCACCTGGCCAACCATTTCATTGAAAGTGCGATACCCCATGCGGGCCATAATTTCCCGGACTTCCATGGCGATGAAACGCATGAAATTCTCAACGTAATCCGGACTGCCCATGAACTTTTTACGGAGCTCCGGATCCTGAGTGGCAACTCCCACAGGACAGGTATTGAGATGGCATTTTCGCATCATGATGCATCCCAGCACAACAAGGGCCGAGGTAGCAAAACCGAACTCTTCAGCTCCCAGAAGGGCACCGATCACAACATCCCGACCGCTTACCAGCTTCCCATCCACCGCTAACGTCACACGATCCCTCAGGCCATTTGCTACAAGTGTCTGGTGAGTTTCACTCAAACCAAGTTCCCAGGGCGATCCTGCATTATGAATGGAAGAGATAGGGCTTGCACCTGTGCCACCATCATGCCCGGAAATGAGGATATGATCGGCATGAGCTTTTGCCACACCCGCGGCAACGGTTCCCACGCCGGTTTCCGAAACGAGTTTCACGCTGATCCTTGCTTCGGGATTTACATTCTTTAAGTCAAAAATCAACTGACCGAGATCCTCGATAGAGTAGATATCATGGTGGGGAGGCGGACTGATGAGAGTCACACCCGGTGTACTGAACCTCAGCTGTGCTATATAACCATCCACCTTATGACCGGGAAGCTGGCCACCTTCCCCCGGCTTGGCACCCTGAGCCATTTTGATCTGAAGATCATCAGCATTTACCAGATAGTCTGTGGTAACGCCAAAGCGCCCCGAAGCGACCTGCTTGATGGCAGAACGCATGTTTGGTTCTCCCGGTTCCGGGCGATAGCGTCGCGGGTCCTCTCCTCCCTCGCCTGAGTTGGATTTTCCTCCCAGACGGTTCATCGCAATAGCCAGTGAGGTATGCGTTTCGCCGGAAATAGAACCGAAACTCATTGCACCGGTTTGAAAACGCTTTACGATTGCCTCTACGCCTTCCACCTCTTCCAGAGGAACCGATTCGCCAGTCTCATCCAGATCAAAAAGAGAACGTAGCGTCATAGTCGCGTGGCTACGATCGTTCTCAAGTGCAGTAAACTTTTTAAAAAGCTCATAGTCATTATGCCTTGTCGCTTCCTGCATCAAATGAATGCCTTCAGGAGAAAAGATGTGGTCTTCACCGTCTCTTCTATAGAAATGAAGTCCGCCCGGTTCCAGAACACCCGGATAGTTGAGGGGATCATAGGCAGCGTGGTGCCTGCGACTGACCTCTTCAGCCAGCATTTCCAGACTCAACCCCTCGATTTTCGTGGGTGTGCCTGCGAAAAACATATTCACCAGTTCGCTATCCAGACCCACTGCTTCAAAAATCTGGGCACCGCAATAAGACTGCAGTGTGCTGATTCCCATTTTACTGAAGATCTTAAATAGCCCCTTTCCCACAGCCTTGATGTAGTGTTTACGTGCCTCGGGGAAGTCCTTGACTTCGGGTAAGGCTCCTTCCCGCACAGAGTCTGACAGGGTTTCAAATGCGAGATAAGGATTCACCCCATTGGCTCCATATCCAATGAGTAGAGCAAAGTGAGAAACTTCCCTGGGTTCCCCTGACTCTATCACAAGTCCGGTTTTTGTGCGAAGTCCAGCCCGGATGAGAGAGTGGTGCACGGCGCCGGTGGCCAGAAGGCTGGGAATTGGCGCAAGACTTCGTGTAACGCCGCGATCTGAAAGAATGATCAGATTATATCCTTTACGAATCGCATCCGCTGCCTCGTCGCAAATCTGATCCAGACGGTTTCGCATGGCATGCTTTCCTTCGGGATCAAAGAGGAGGTTGATCGTAATACAACGAAAGTCGCCCTTAATGTTACGAATCTTTTCCAGTTCGTTATTGGTTAGAACTGGATTTTCCAGTTCCAGACGACGGGTATGCTTTGCTGTCTCTGCCAGAAGGTTTTCTTCAGGACCGATATACCCGGTCAGCTCCATCACCAGCTCTTCTCGAATAGGGTCTATGGGAGGATTGGTTACCTGGGCAAAGTTTTGCTTGAAGTAACGAAAGAGCGGCTCCGGTTTTTCAGAAAGGACCGCAAGGGAGATATCCCCTCCCATGGAACCAACAGGCTCCTGTGCATTCACCGCCATAGGTCTGAGAATGCTGACCACCTCTTCTCGTGTGTAGCCGAACACACGCTGCCTCTCCAGTACGGTTTCATGATCGGGCATATGAACAAAAGCCGGATCGGGCAACTGGCTCAGACGAAGCATGTTCTGCTCCACCCATTCCCTGTAAGGTTTGCGACTTACAATCTCGCGCTTGATCTCCTCATCATCGACAATCTTTTTACGAGAAAGGTCGATCAAAAACATTCTACCAGGACTTAATTTACCATTGTAAGCCACATTCTCAGGCTCCACCGGAATGGTGCCAGCCTCCGATGCCATGATAACAATATTATCTTTTGTCACCACATAACGGGCAGGACGTAAGCCGTTGCGATCCAGTGTTGCGCCTACAATGTTACCATCCGTGAAAGCCACGGCCGCAGGGCCATCCCAGGGCTCCATAATGGTTGCGTGGTATTCATAAAATGCCCGGCGGTCCTCATCCATATCGGGGTTCTTGGACCATGCCTCGGGAATCATCATCATAATAGCGTGGGGCAGACTGCGTCCGGTGATTGTCAGAAGCTCCAGCACCAGATCGAAAGAGGCAGAATCGCTCTGTCCCTCCAGAATAATGGGCATCATACGTTTCAAATCTTTGCCAAAAATGGGGGACTCCATCACCATCTGGCGTGTGGCCATCCAGTTCTGGTTTCCGCGTAAGGTATTGATCTCTCCATTGTGCGCGATCATACGAAAGGGATGAGCCAGATCCCATGTGGGAAAAGTGTTAGTAGAAAATCGCATATGAATCAGCGCCAGAGCAGATTCCATATCCGGATCATTCAGATCTTTATAAAATACCGGTACCTGCTTTGCCAGAAGCATTCCTTTGTAAACGATCGTCTTACTGGAGAAAGAAGGAACATAGTAATCACGTCTGGGCAACTTCAGATCCACGCGGACCCGACGATCAGCCACGCGACGGATCAAGTAGATTTTGCGCTCGAACTCCAGCGGATCTGCAATAGCGGCAGTAGTTCCGATAAAACATTGGGCAAAATGAGGCAACGTCATCTGAGCGGTCTTTCCAGCCGCCTGCGGATCTACAGGGACCTCGCGCCAGCCCAGAAACTCGCACCCCTCATCTACAGTCACCTTCTCCACCAGGTTCATGACATTCTGCCGGAGTTCTTTATTCTGAGGCAGATACATCTGACCCACCGCATAACGACCTTTTTCGGGGAGTTGAATGCCCAGAGATGCTGTTACGTTGCGAAAGAACTTATCTGGAATCTGAAGAAGAATCCCTGCGCCATCACCTGTTTCTGGATCGGCTCCCACCGCACCACGGTGCTCAATACGATCCAGTACCTCCAGACCCATGTCAATAATGCGTCGGGAGACGCGCCCCTCCACATCCACCACGAATCCCACACCACAGGAGTCTTTATCTTCTCTCCGATCATAAAGACCCACTCCGTTCCATTGGGGATCGGTATACGAAATCTGATTGTTCTCTCTTTTAGTCATCCAGCGCTCCTCGCTCTGAAGTAATTAGCGCCCTGTCTAGCAGGACCCATATCCAGAGGGGTTATATCACCGAACAGCGCATACAAGCACCCCACCTGAGCAATGATTCTATGAAAAAGAGGTGGCATGGAACAAATCCCGGCCCGGAGGATATATTATGGATAAAACTGAAATCCATACTCGTACGGTCAGCTTTTTCTTTTGGACATTTGGCACTTTTTTTAAACAAATCACAAGGAGCTGGATCTTAAGCGACATAATGCAGGTCGCTTTATATGCAAAATGCGTATTCAATAAGCATTAGACGCAATTTGATCCAACAGGCACACTGCCCGTTCATAAAAACCAGAGCAAAGCCCTCCTGCTCCCTATTCATTCCGCCAGATTCATGAAAATAGAAAGCTACTGCAAATCCACGACGCTACCTTAAAGATATATACAATAAAACATTGCCCTGATTGAGATTGTCAGATGATTCCAGCGCCATTGCCCTGAGGAGAACTGAATGCATCGCCCCCCCTGTTTATCGATAACGTACATAATCGTACTGGCTTTCGTAATACTGACTGATTGCTCCATCTATAAGTCCATTACCATCGTTCGAAGCGGCAAACAAATCGGGCAGCTTACACAGCCAGTAAAAGTTCCTTATCGAAAAGTGGGTCACCTTATGGTAATTGATCTGCAAATCAATGGCGCACCGGAAATACTCCACTTCGCACTGGACACGGGCGCATTAAATATTGTGGATACTGACGTGGCAAGAAGGCTGCAATTAGAAAGCCAGGGCAGTGCCATTGTGCGTGATTCAACCAACCATCAGGCGGTAGCGCCTCTTGTCGTACTGCAGCGAATAGATATCGGAAAACAGATAGCTCTGCAAAATATGGGCGCAGGCGTTGCCGATGTCTCCGCCCTTTTTAAAAAGCATACGGGCAAGCATGTGGACGGAATCCTTGGCTCCAATGCATTGCGGCATTTTACAATAGAACTGGACTATCAATCATCCTACCTCGTTTTTTCTCACAAAAATGCGGATGAGTTCCACAGAGGCGCTGACATAGACGTGCCCATGGATCAAATCTTTAGCAATGGATTTGCCCCGGCTGTGGATTGCAAAGTTAACAATGTACACACTGCTTGCATAATCGACACCGGAGGAGCGTTTTTCTTTTTTGCACCGCCGGAGTTCTTTTCATCCGACAGCAAAGATGCCTCTACCCGATGCACTTCCATCTCCGGTATCAGTTCGACAGGTATGGTCGGGTCACGAGAGGGAGGAAAACTCTGCCTGCTGGAAAGCCTGATCATAGGAAAAAAGGAGTTTACCAATATCCCTGCCACAACATCCAATCTTGATAGCGTCTATATTGGAGCGTACCTGCTCTTTGATTTTCAAATCATCCTGGATTATCCGGGTAACAGAGCCCTCTTTTTTTCAAAAAGCCGCCATGGTAGCGATTACAGCAGGATGCTGTCTCCCGGGTTCGACATTGAGTTAAATGACAAGAATGAGGTGGTAGTTCGTAACGTAGTGCACGGATCTATGGCAGCACTCTATCTCAAACCAAAAGACCGCATTTTGAGCATCAATGGATGGAGGACCAATGCAACCAACCTGAACCAGGTATTGAAGCTACTGTCCCATTCCAGGTCAGATTCGATTCAGGTCGTATACAGCCCGGGGATAGGAGCCCGAAGAGTCACACTGAAAAAACAATCCATGGCAGAAATGTTGGGGAAAAAATAGATCTTAACCCATGGCGTGAGGGCGAGGCTTGCTTATTGAATTTAGCTACATTTTTTAGAATAGAGGCTTTTTTGCGGTGTAGTTGAAAAACTTTCGACCCCACCTTTGCATGAGTCATACAACAGAGATAAGTGAATCAAGAATTGCTACAAGATCCAGTATTCTGGTGGCCGGACATTTATTTGAGGCTTATATCAAAGTGGGAAAGATCAGAAGGATGAGCGTCAAACTCTATCTGCATGTTCTGCTGAAAGATCCCCGGCTGGAGGATAAGCTAAAGTTGTTGAGAAGCCGGAAGTGGAAGAAGGAGTATCAAAGTAAGGGCCAGAACTTGAGGCGGGTGAATTTTTATCCGGTTGAGGAGGATTGGGCCCGGTTGTCAGCGATTTCAAATGCAACGGGTTTTTCCCGTTGTTATATTTTTGTCTATTTGATGAAAATTGACCTTGGGATTATCCGGGTGGCAGACAACAGTGGAACTGTACGACAATTAGACCTCAGAACGCAAACCAACTACCTGATTTGCATCATCAAAGTCGATCGCAGGCTCCGAAAACTCATCCGAAAACTACAAACATAACCACCACGAACTTCTCGGGCAGCACAAATCCCTCTATTTTGCAGTGCACTGCAAAATAGCCTTGACCATCTTGCATCGGACTGCAAAATAGCCATATGCGCTACTTGACCTCCCTTATCCAGAAAGATCTGGGCAAAAAGATGGTTTTTCTGGGCGGCCCAAGACAGGTAGGCAAGACCACTCTTGCCCGGTCCCTTCTGGCAAATTTTCCAGGGAAAGGTGCCTATTTTAACTGGGACTATGACGAAGACCGTCAGGCAATTCTCCAGAAAAAATGGCTCTCCGGTGATACCCTTCTGGTCTTCGATGAGATCCATAAATATTCCAGATGGAAATCCTGGCTGAAAGGGATTTATGACATTCATAAAGAAAATCACTCTTTTTTAATCACCGGTTCCACCCGGCTGAATGTGTACAAGAAGGGAGGAGACTCTCTTCTTGGAAGGTATCATTACTGGCGTCTTCATCCATTTACAGTAGATGAATTTCCCGATTCTGTATCGTCCGGAAACGCTCTGGAGCGCTTCATGAACCTGGGAGGCTTCCCTGAACCTTTTTTATCGGATGATGTCACAGAAGCCAGGCGATGGCGCAGGGAACGCCTGGACAGGGTATTGCGAGAAGATATCCGCGACCTTGAGAATATTCACAATATTGGAAATCTCTCCTTATTTACAGATCTATTACGCCAGCGAGTATCTTCCCCTATTACCTTATCCGCTCTGGCCAGGGATCTGCAGATCTCCCCCCATACTGCAAAGCAATGGTTGAGCGCACTGGAGCACATGTATCTGCTATTTCGAGTGAATCCCTATACCAGGAATATATCCCGCGCTGTTTTGAAACCTCCCAAAGTCTTTTTTTTTGATAACGGAGACGTTATGGGAGAGAAAGGATCTGTCTTTGAAAATCTTGTGGCAACGACTTTATTAAAAAGACTGCACTTCTGGGAGGATCGGGACGGCTACCGCTACGAGCT
>JBNLFC010000074.1:0-11170 GCA_050305335.1 Leptospirales bacterium | reverse complement strand
ACCGGCTTTCAGACCCAATGAAAAGAGTTGTCTGGAAGAGAGTCTACCACAATGATCTGGAGCGGTCGTCTCAGCCCATAAGCTGGGACTTTTTTTTCAATCAAGAGAGAATATTCAGGGACTATCAGTGGATTTTTCACGGCAGCGCGGTATTTTTTCCGCTTTTATCCCAGGCAAATCCGGAAGAAGAGTCTCCGAAAAAAGCTGGACATGGGCAAGATCTAGCAAGGATTCCGGGAAACCTATCATTGGAAAACAATCGGGTCATAGAGAGGGGGCAAAAAAATGTATCCCTCCGGGGATCATCCTTTCCATCCTATCCAGAATTCACCCGGTTTCATCATTCCCGTTTTTTTCCAGCCTTTTACAAATATCATGGTTTTGAGATCTCCGCTACAGTTGAATTCTGAGAGTTGATCTTCCTGCAGGCTGAAGCATTTGTAGTAGTCTGCATAACTTTTTGCGGTCTGGTAACTTTTTTCAGAGATCTGGCGTAGATTGATATATTTTCGTTCTCTGAACTTTCCATGACGGAAAGTTCCCAGGATCAATACAGGGCAGGAGCATCTGTTCAGTTGTGTTTCAATTTTTATGCATTTTTCAATATTTTCAGTCCGGCAGTAGAGCGAGCTTTTTTGATGGAGGTCGCAGGATGCGAAGAGGATATGGAAAAATAAGGCTGCAAAAAAAAAGGGCTGAGCTCCTAGGTTCATCGGCTTTCTACAGGCAATCACTTATGATGATTTGCAGAAAGAGCTGCAATGTCCACTAGCTTTTTCTGGTCCGGCGTCGTTCGGGTGACGGTCCTTGTCCCGTAATACCGGGCCGGGTGAGTGGGAAGTCGAATCGAAGGGGATCTTCGGGGTCGATTTTTTTCAAAGATCGAGTGATTTCCAGGGCTGTTTTCCAGTCTGTACTTTTGCGTTCGGTGAACTTCAGTCGCAGGGATTCCCGGTGCAGGTGTACATCAAGTGGTACCACAAGCTCCGCCGGTTGTAATGTTTTGTAAATACCCATATCAGGAAATCCTGTTCGCACCATCCATCGGAAAAAGAGGCAGTATCGCTTGGCCGCGCCCGATGCATTCAGATTGCCGGAGATCAACTGGATGAAGCCATGGCTCTTCGCTCTTTTTGAATCAATTTCTTCTGCTTTCTTCAGAAGTAGATTCTTTAAAAAAATGATCCGGGATCGTAGTTTTGCTCCCTCGCCCCAGGGATGGTCAGGAGGTTCGGGTGCTTGCGTTTCGGAGGACCTTCCCGGACCATCGAAAGCGCTTCCGGAATCCAGCGCAATGCGTGCGGGGCTTGCAAGGGATTGTAAAAAAAGCTGAACGATTTCTTTTTGCTGGAAACGGTAGTAGAGAAGTGGAGAATCAGGGATTCTACCTGCTGCCAGTGTTTTTGCCGGGGATGGGCCCAGTTTGTCCAGCAGATGTTCCAGAAAGGACTGGATTGCCTTCACGTTGCCGTATGCAAAGAGAGCTGCCACCAGTGCCACTATCTCACGATCCGGAGATTCGGTGTAGCGCAACGGAAAGCGCAGCGGATCGCTATCGATCCAGCTTTCTGACTGGTATCGAAGGGTCAGGCGTTCTAAATATGAGCCAGGGTTCTTCTGTCGATCAGCGACGATCATTTACATCTATCTCGTTCACCATACCAGAATCAGAACGCGTCTCGTGGGTGACCTCCAGCTTCAATCTTCGATACGCTGAATAGCCCGGATCATACTGGAGCGCCAGGAGAGTCGAGTCGTCCTGGATTGGAGCGTTTCGTCTGTGTAGAGATAGCTCTTTTTGAAGTTCCAGAAGCAGTGTCTCCAGAGAATCCATGTTTCCCTGTCGTGTAAGAAAATCCTTTAGACGACGAATTCCAAATATGTTGTCTCGTTCATCCATGGTTTCCGTGATTCCATCGGAAAAAATGAAGAGCCGATCTCCCGGGCTCAGCTTTAAACTTATTGCCGAGTAGACGCTGTTGTGAACTCCCAGCAATCCTCCCGATGTAGATATTTCAGAAGGCGGTGTGCCATCAGTGGCCAGTATCAGGGGGTATGGATGACCTGCGTTGATATACTCCATAGAACCGGAGTGGCCGTCGATGATGGTGGCGAAAAGCGTGGCAAATTCATTTCCCGCATAGCGTTCCAGCAAGAATTTATTGAGGGTTGATAAAAGCTGTGTAAGAGGAGTGGCCATTTCCAGACAGCTTCGCACAATGGATCGAATGGCGCTAACCAGATATCCGGTGCCCAATCCGTGACCGCTTACATCGCCAATGAATATGGCGGTGCGGCCACTTTCTAGAGGAATAACGTCCAGGTAGTCTCCGGTGACAGAAATAACGGGGAGGTTGAAGCAGGCAATCTGAAGACCAACCGGCGAAAGTTCACCGGTGCTCATGAGCCGTTGAAGATCTCCCGCAATCACCAGTTCCCTCTGTCTTTTTCTTTTTTCGAGTTCTTGAATGAGTAAAAAATAGTTATCAATCAACATGGAGGCCAACCGAGCTGCCTCCTGTAAATAGCGGATTTCCTGGAGCCTGAATCTTTGCTGGGAGACCGGGTATCCTATCAACATGGCAGAGCGGATGGGCAAGGAAAGTTCATCCTTTTTTTGATCTCCTCTATGAATGATTAAATGAATGACTCGTTCAATTAAACTCTGAAGATTTCGAGAAGGACCACTCCCGCTGACACCAATGGCCATATATATATTATTTTGAAGCATATATCGATAGAGGTTCCCCCGGCTGCCGCCTCCGTAGGTGAGGTAAGAGGTAACGACGATGTTTGCCCGGGTAAGATGTTTCCATAACCTGCTGTGATCAGGCAGTCGGAGTATCCTGTTCTGCTTCAGGTTTAGACCGATGAACGAGCTTTCTGAAAGAACCACCTGCACCGATGCTACATTGAGTACGCGAGCAACTTCATCGAGAAATTCGTTTATAGCTACCGGAATACGATGTGGAGAAGAGAGAATGTTTCCGAGCCGCTCGAGAGATGCTATCCGCTCGGCACTCAGACGAAAAATGCGATTTTCTACGAAAATTTGCAGAGTTCTTCTGGTAGGGTCCAGAAAAAGAACTAAAAATAAAATAAAAACGATATTTACGATCCACTGGTGCTTCTGGTCCTGGTCCGGCAAGAGCATACTGTGCACCATGAGTGCGACGGCGTAGACAATGGCCAGACTCAGGGTGAGGAGCGCCGTTACAATGGAACGGCTCAGGGTAAATTGAAACGGCACGATATGAATGCGATAAGTACCGTATGCTAGCGATACAGGAAAGATCAAAGCCAGCAGTGACGGGACAAGGAACGGATCCAGCGGTTTCGCAAGGGGGATAGCACGGAAAAAAAGAAGTAGCGGGATCACCACACCGGCAATTACACCGCCCGCCAGAGACCACCTTTTCATACTTTCAATGCGATCTTTATCCCGACGCAATGCATTTTCCAGTAATACCAGCGTGGCAAAAGTAATTGCGAGCAGAAGAGCCGTTCTTGCGAACTGAATCATATTAAAATATGTTGTGATACTCTCTCTACCGGCGTATGAGATGAGTGCGAAAAAGAGAATGAAAAGAAACTCTGCAGGAAGTAGAAATCCTGGAATGTTCTTTCCGGTGGCTCGCAATGCCATGTTGACGATGGCCGGTATTAAAATCACCATTGATAAATACCAGAAAAAGCTCAACTGGTGAGAGGAGAGTGTCGTATAAAGAGTGAAAAAGAAAGCCGTGGAGGAAAAGCAAAGGATTGCCAGATGATAATCGGAGCCGTATTCCAGAAACCAGATTCCAAGGAGTAGAAAAATGTAAGAATATAGAATGATGTATTTAAAATCAAAGATCAGATCAACGATTCGGTTGGGGACAGGCATCATGATCCCGGTACCGGTGTCACCGGTGGTGATGATAGGATTGGAATCCTCCAGGAGAGGAGATACTATGGAGGGATCTCTACCACCAATGCTCATGATGCGGCTCATCTTTCCGTCAGGAATCTGGCTGTGAAAGTCAACAATAGTGCCATCGGGCATATAGTATCTGGGCAGGCGATATCCGTCTTTATGCAGAAAAGCAACATAAAGCAGAGTCAGGGCGAATATCCCTAAAATGTAGTAGAAACGATTCAATGACATTTTTGCTCTTTCCTGAAACGATCCCGGTTGTTACACCTTTCCCTTGCGAATGGATGTCTCTCCAGCGTTTTTCCGGGTCCCGGCCAGGCGATGGATTTCGAAAATTCTGCTGCCGCAATATTCTATGTGATAACTCTCTCCTGGCGCGATAGCTATCTGGTTGCGCCATCCGATTGTCAGTAGATTCGTTTCCGGACTGGATCTGGAAAATATACGGTAATTGCCGTCAAATGTTGTGGTCCACATTCCAGTAGCGGCGTTCAACTCCCCGATGCTGAAATCGAGGCGATATTCCGCTGGCGTTATCTGTGACTCCTGGCGTAGCATCTGTAAAATTGTGTGGAGCGAAAGTTGTTCCTTTTGATAGTTATGTAGTGTATAGAGCTTGCCGATGACACCGGCGAGGACAATGCCCGAAGCGGATGTGAGACCAGGTGAAGAGAGAATCACCGGATAGAAGATGGGTGAGGCAGATTCATTGTTTCTACCTTTTTTTTTCGTAAGAAATTCAAAGTATTGCAGCATCCCCGATGGTTGAATCGTTTTGATCTGGTATCCCGGTATCCTGGGCTCTCCCGATCTGGATAAGAAATCCCGAATTTTACCCGCCTCCCTGAATTCTCTTTCGTAAAGATGGCTATCTACGATTTTTCCGCTGAGCATATGGTTGTGAATGCTGACAGCGGCTTTCCGGGTAAAAAGTTCCAGCGCACGGTCTGCATATTTGTGTCTGGGAGGATCCTGAAGCATGAGAAAGCCGACAGGATTTTTCCTGTAGAGAAAAGGATGAAGCGTGGTGGCGCGATTTTTTTCCATGAATCGCTTCATTTCCGGCGGCAGGACTTCCTCAAAAAAGTTGATGGTCTTTTTTCTGTTGCGAAGAAAATGATGAATTTCATCAAACTGTTGAAACATGGTTACAGGTCGTCCAACGAGCTTGCCATTGCGATATGTATGAATCGTATAATCCTTCCTGTCACTGTTCATAATAACGATTCTTCCCGCCGGTACATGCAACCATGACATGAGGTCGGGAAACACTTCAAAAATCATTGTATCCTGGGTGAACTGTCGCGCGATGAAATCAATGTGATGGAGATTGCTGCCAAAAATTTCATCGTAGCGGTTCTTATTCAAAAAACGTTTGAGAATCCTCTCCCTGGCAGGGAAAAGAATCAGGAGAGAAAAAAGAATAAACAGAACCGTAACGGTCTGTGTATACATTTCCATCGTGCGGGGGACGATCCACTGGATTCCATAAAACGTGCTTATAACGATCAGACCAAATAGAAAGGAGAATAGTGTGGTGGAAATGCCATAGTAGGCAAAAAAAGGGCGAAAACGATCTAAGGTCCTCCTCATGTTTGCTTGCCTCTCAATTTTACTCTTCAGGTAGTATAGTGTGCGTTCACATGGATATATCCTTCCGTAAGATCGCAACCCCAGAGTGTTTCGCTGGCTTCTCCGATTCCGAGCAGTATGCGAATCACAACTCTATCATTTTTTAAATAATCGGCCAATCTGGCCAGAGCTGTGTCGTCCGCATCTTTCAATGGATGGGGACCAAAAAAAATGCGCAATTTTTCAATGGGCACAGGCTCATCAAAAGTTTTCCCTACGGCCATTAGCAGACGTCCCCAGTTGGGGTCGGCTCCGTAGATAGCTGTTTTGACCAGAGGGCTGTTGATCACCGATCGTCCAATTTTCAGTGCTTGCTCTTTGTTTTTCGCCTCTTCAATCCGCAACTCAATGAGTTTGGTGGCTCCCTCTCCATCTTTTGCTATTTCAATGGCCAGCTCTCTGCATATATCCTGAAAGGCACACAGAAAGGCCAGATCATCCTGCGAAAGATCAGGGCACATGGTGAGAGCGTTCACGGCAAAAGGGTCGGGAAGAGAGTCATAGTATTGAGCGGCCTTACTGCTGAAACCAACGCTTTTATTGGAGGCTCCGTTGGCCATGGCAACAAAGGTATCACTGGTGGACGTGTCACTATCCACCGAGACTCTATTGAAACTTCGATTTGCCACGGATCGCACCAATCGTTGCAAATCTTCTGATTCCATTTTCGCATCGGTAATCAGGTAGGACAGCATGGTTGCCATATTGGGCTCAATCATGCCTGCACCTTTAGCAAAGCCAGCAATGAGGATAGAACTCTCAAGTTGCGCCTGACGTAATTTTGGTCGGGTATCGGTGGTCATTATGGCATGGGCAAAGTCCATAAATCCATCTGTTGAGAGTTTCTTCGGAATTTCACGGCAGCCTGCCTGAATGCGTTCCACAGGCAGCGGACGGCCGATGACCCCGGTGCTGGAAGGAAGCACCAGATTGGCTTCGATACCCAGTGCGGAAGCCGTCCATCGGCACATATTATAGGCCGCATCCAGTCCCGAAGGGCCGGTTGCCACATTGGCATTTTTGGAGTTTACCACAATGGTCTGGAGCCGACCATCTGCTGTGTGTTCTCTTCCCACGGTGACGGGGTGTCCAGGGAAGTTGTTGCGGGTGAAGATTGCTCCCACAGATGCAGGCACCTTGCTGTGCAGTACACCAAAGTCGAGAGAATTGTCTTTAATGCCTATGTTCCAGCCAGCAGCAAGGAAATCGCGTGGAAAAGGGATGGGTGAGTTCATGGCTTAATCCAGATTGAAGAGGTGTTCTGGCAGGATTGAAACTACCTGTCAATCGTTTTCCCTGTTTCGCCTGTTTCCGAAGGCCAGGAGCTTTTCTGGCTTTTACTTTTTTTGATGGCACTCATTTCACCTGCCGATCTGTTTGACTCTATTCCCCTCAGGTAGTTTCCCTGAAGCAAATCCGGGGTGAACTGCAAAATTTATGACCCGCCTAACTTCTCTGTTTCTGATCTTCAGTTTTATTCCGCTTTTCCCTCGAGTGAAGGCGGAAGAGGTCAATGAGATTCTTGTCACAGGAGAATCAACTGCGGATCAAGTCTCATCGTCACGGGGGGTGACTACTATCTCCATTCCGGATGATGGTGCTGGCCAGACCATTGCAGATGTTCTGGAAAAGGATACATCGCTCCGGGTGCGTCGCTATGGAGGGCTGGGCTCTTACTCCACACTGAGTATCCGGGGAAGCACTCCCGCTCAGGTCAATTTTTATATCGATGGAGTCCCTGTTACCGGTGCTTACTCAGGTGAAATGAATCTTTCCGATCTTTCCGTCAATGGTGTTGAGAAAATAGAAGTGACACGTTCCGGCGTTCCTGGACTCCCAGGAGGTAGCGCCATTGGCGGAACGGTGAATATTATCACAAAAAAGACCGGTGGCCTGGAAGGGGGGTATGCGACGTTGAATGCCGGTTCTTTTCATACCGCAGGCATGGGTGCCGGATATCGTACCGGACAGGAGTTTCAGTGTGCTGTGGACGCCACCGGAGAGGTCTCCGATCAGGACTATACCTACCTGAACGATCACGGAACAACTTTCTTTAATAAATGGGATGATACGCTTGATAAAAGAAAAAATGCCTACTATCGTACTGCCTCCGGAAATCTGAAGATGGGTGGTCGCGCAGGTGCTACTTCCATTTCGTTTTTAAATAATAGCGAGTATCGTATGCAGGGAGTGCCCGGGCCTGGCAGCAACCAGTTTGAACGTACCAAACGAAAACATCTGAGCGATCTTTCCATCCTTTCCACCGATACCAGAGGTTGGCCTCTGGACGCACTGCGACTGGAGACTCGCAGCTTTTATCGGGATACTCTGGACAATTTCTATGATCCGGACCAGGAATTCTCTTACGGGAATCCCGGTTCTAAAACGCGGGACCAGCGATATGGTGCGTATCTCATTCCATCGCTCATCCTGCCGGACTATCATCAGGATATGAAAATCACTATGGGGCTGGAGCGAGAGATCTTCCATAGAGAAAATCGTGATGAACTCGATCAGCTCTCTGCAAGAGTTCCTACCAAATTCAGAAACACTTCGCTTCTTCAGTGGGAGGATGCCTTTCATTTCATCGATGAGAGGATTCATATTACTCCTGCCATAGCATATGAAAAGCATGTGGACCGCTACAATGATGACTCTACCTCCAGTCGGAACACAGCGCTTATAGGGAGCAATCGCTCCGTTCATCAATTCACGGCCTATCGACTGGATGCATCGGCTCTCTTTTTCAAGAGCGAACCACTGGATCTATCCGTGCGAACGACGATTTCCACAGAGTGGCGGATGCCAAATTTTCTGGAGATATTTGGCGAGAGGGGACGTGTGACGGGAAATACGGAATTGAAACCGGAGCGTTCCAGAAATGCGGAGGGTGGTCTTGAGGTCCAAATTCACTGGAGTTTCCTGAAAATGAACGGAAGTCTCATCGGTTTCCAGCGCACTGTAAAGGATATGATCCTTCTGGTGCCTGTATCTATGTTTACAGTCAAACCAGAAAACATTGATGCCGCAGACATTCGTGGAGTGGAGGGGAATCTTAAGTCCACTTTTTTTAATGCCTGGTCTGTAGATCTTTCGTATACGTATCAGAAAGCCACCAATCAATCCTCAGTTTCATACTTAAAAGGAAAGTATCTTCCTCTCCAGCCACTCCATGAGTTCAGAGGGGGGATCACCTACAGAAATGAACGATATTTGGTGGGCTATGAAGGAGTATTCATTGGTGCCCTTTTTCTGGATCGTACCAATGAATACTCCGGTTATCGGAAATCAAGGTGGATTCATAATCTTTATGCCAGCTATAAATTCACTTCCATGATGGCGAAGCCACTAACCTTGAAGCTGGCCATTAGAAATATAGGCGACTCCAGAGTGGAGGATGTATCGGGCTATCCTCTTCCCGGTCGCAGCTTTACACTCTCGTTGAGGCAGGAGTTTTGACATGGGGAACCTGTACGATATATGTTCCAGGAAAATTTTTCGCCGCCTCTCATCGGTTGTTCGCCTTGTATGGCTTGCGACACTTCTGGTGGGCACTCCCGGCTTGCATAGTTGTAAAGACATCGAACAACCCTCTCTGTGGACTCTTTTTATACCCCAGGGCAATGCTGCTGCAGTAGGGGTAGTCTCCAGCGATTTCGGGGCAGCCGGTCGTTTTACAACGATCCACTCCAGCCTGGTGGTATCACCGCTTCATGCGGACATCTACTCCGATGCTGTTGCCGTATACCATGATGGAAAAGTGTATGTGTTAAATCGATTGAACCGGGATTCTGTTCAGTTGCTGGATCGATCTTTGAACTATCTCCCGGTAGGGGAGTATTCTGTGGAGTCCGCTTCAAATCCGCAGGATATGGTATTCTATGGAGGATTAGCATACCTTACTCGCTACAACCGCAACGACATTCTGGCGCTGGACCCCGCCACCGGAATTTATAAACAGACTATCTCTCTTGCCGGTTACGAAGAGGCCACTCCTGTTCCTGACGGCTACCCGGAGGCCACACGCATGCATGTGGAGGGAGATCAGCTCTACGTTATGTTGCAGCGATTGGATCGCAATGACCTGTCGGGATATTTCCCTCCTGTCGGTAGCTCTCTACTGTTGCAAATCGATCTGCCAACATCTACCATCGTGCAAAGTTATGTATTTCCATTTGCCAATCCCTTCGGGAATCTGCAGCGAATTGATCTGTGGGGACATGCATATCTTGTTACTGCGGCGCCCGCGCGAATGGGATACTTGAGCCAGATGGATGGGGGAGTTGTGGCGTTTAATCTCGATGAGCACTATTTTCGATCACCCGTCTACCTGGAATCGGTAGCTGGCGGTGATATTCTGGATGTGGCTATTTTGAATGAGACCACGGGCTATGCATTTGTAATGGATGCAAGTTTCAATAAATCCATTCAGAGATTCAATCCCACAACAGGCGAAAAGGTTTCGGTTCTTGCCTCTTTCCCTGCCAGCGGAGGTACAGTGGCCGGTCTTCTTCTGGACGATGACGGAAGGCTCTATGTGGCGGATGCGAGCTTTGAGACACCAGGAATTTCCGTATACGATGCAAAAGCGGGTGACCAGAAGTTGACTCCATTCCCTCTGGATGTGGGGCTACGTCCGGCAGGTATGGTTTTAATTCGATGAGGCGTTGTTACCTGTCAGGTCTGTCATTTTCCCCTTCGGTGCGCGTGTTGTATTCAGAGGATTCTACGTCTCCCTTCTAATGTCGTGCATCGCGTCCTGTGGAGATAGTTTCCGAAACGGTATCGAAGAGGGCTGGCTTCGGCTCAAGCACTTGAACAAGAGAGTAGTCCTAAAAAGATATTGCTTTTTTCATGTTAAATTTGTCATATATGACGAAATTAACATGATGTTTACCTTCGCAAAGTTGAGGTGGTGGACTTGCTATTCGGACAGTTCCTGGATGAAACACATTGATCTTTGCGGGATGATTTGCCAGAGGGTGGGAACAGTCGTTGGCTGGAAAGACAGGGTGATCTCGCAGGAGTTGACGTATGAGCATTTTTATTAAGCAATTGAGTCTTTCTGGCTTTCTTTCCTTCGAAGAGGATTCTATGAATCTTCTGGATCTGAATCTTCTCATTGGACATAACGGAAGTGGGAAATCTAATTTTATAGAAGCGATCAGTTTGTTGCAGTCAACACCCCGGGGCATTGTTGGACCCATTCGTCGCGGTGGAGGTGTGGCCGATTGGATTTGGAAGGGTAAGGAGCCAGGTGGTCGAAATGCGACAATTGAGGCGATACTGGTTCCTGATGGGCGTATTGCGCAATACAATAATGATGTTGGGCTTTGCTATCGACTCAGTTTTGCAGACAGAGGCGGGAAGTTTGAAATTATCGATGAGCGTATTGAAAATGAGCAACCTCTTTATGACCATAAAGATCCTCGGCGTTTTTTTTTCTATGACCATGGGCAGTTTATTATTAATGTTGGCAATCCGGAGGATCGAGATAATAAAAGAAGATTGGAAAGAGATAGCATTGATTCGGAAAAATCTATCTTATTGCAAAGGAAAGATCCTGACAACTATCCCGAGCTTACCTGGCTCGGGAGCAAGTTTGAAAAAATTAGAATCGAC
>JBNLFC010000073.1:0-11176 GCA_050305335.1 Leptospirales bacterium | reverse complement strand
GTATGGATTATGTGGTAAATCAAATGATGGGAAAGGGTAATGGAAAGCCCTACCAGTGCGATGGTGTCTCTCTTCCTCAGAACTCCTTTGTACGCGCTGGCTATGCTCTGATGAAAAAAACAACTATTCCCATGATGGACAATCCAGAACTATTCGATGGGGACCTGGTGAGCGGTCTGAAGAATTACAGGGGCAATCTTTTACTTTTGAGCAGTAGTTGCAGCTTCATTGGCTATGACTACCAGGAGCAATACCACCGACACTTTTTTCCTGACCAGACCCTCCATAGAAAACTGGAGAAAACCGGACACAACTTTATTACCACCGATCCCGATGAGACCATTCCCGTGATTCGCGCATTTTTGAACGATCGGCCCTCCTCTCACTGATCGTTTTCCCCGATCACTTTTCCTTTCTCCATTATGCGGTGATGGGCGCCATTGCCGGACCAATGGCCACGCAAACAATGAACAATTTTTGCCTGAAAATGTTGTTGCAATTATTTCAAATATATTCTTTTTTTGTAACATGAATGCTGAGCAGTTTATGGCTGCCTATCCCCTGACTCTCAAAGAGATTATGGGGACCCCCATCATTTTCCGGGTTCATGCTTTTTCGGATTCTAATCTGCCCATGCCCCGTCTGGCTCATTTGCGGGATCTGGCGGAGTTTGCCGGTTTTAGCTTTAGCGCTCTGCGAACAGCTCTCTCGCGGGCCAGCAAAGATGGAGATATCGAATCCTTTGTGGATGAAATGGGAACCGTTCGATATCGTCTGACGAAAGCGCAAGAGAGTGTTGGCCGTTCTGTCATAGAACATGCCACGGGACAATCCGGGCTTACGATCGCAGTCTTTTCCTTTAAAACCGATGAGGAGAAGAAGCGTTCCACATTGCGAAAAATGCTGGGTTGGTTCGGGTTTCGAATGTTAACCCAGAATGTCTATATCACTGGCTCAATCGATCAACGACACGTTGAACAGGCTGCCTTACAAGAGGGTCTGGCCGAACACCTTTACCTCTTTCCGGTCTCGGGCGATATTTCCCCTTCGGCTGTGAAAAAGCTGATATCGGTTTTGGAGGTTAAGAAGCAAACCAGACGTGCTATAAAATTCCTGGCAGACATGGAAGCGTTTATCGCTTCGGCCAGTAATCCAATGGATTTCGGACGACGTCTTTTTTATCTCGCCCCGGTCCATCATACTTTTAGTTTTACCAACGACATTCCCTTACACCCCCAACTGCTTTCCCACGACTACCCGTTCCAGGAGCTTCAGCAGTCCATGATCCGTCACCTGGAAAGTGGAAAGCAGGATTTGATGAACTATTACCTTTCGTTTGAAAAGAACCGGAACAAGGAGTGAACCCGTATGGGAAAAAAAATAACCATTGTAGGTGCAGGTCTTGCCGGACTCGCGGCAGGATGTTATGCGCGAATGAACGGATATGAAGCTGAAATCTATGAATCACACACTCTACCCGGAGGCCTCTGTACTGCGTGGAAGCGGGATGGATACACCTTTGATGGATGCCTGCACTGGCTGACTGGTTCAGGTCCGAAGAGTGACTTTTATCCCTTCTGGCAGGAGCTGGGCGCTCTTAAAGGGCGGGCTATTCACGACCCCGATTGCTTCTATCGTTTTGTCACAGGTGATGGTCGCACGGTTTCATTCTATTCCGATGCAGACAAACTTGCCAGACATCTGGAAGAGTTGTCTCCAGAAGATGCTCCACGCATCCGGGAACTCAAGTCATGGATCAAACAGATTGCTCGTGTTTCGTTTCCCATGGACAAACCCTTCTCTCTCTTCAACGTTTTTGATTTTGCCAGACTCATCTGGAAAATGATGCCCCATAGAAAACTACTGAATAACCTCACATCACGATCCATCGGAGAATATGCCCGTAACTTTCGCGATCCTGCACTCAGAGATGCGTTTACCTTTCATATTGACAGCAGACTTCCGCTCATGGGCACAGTGGTTTCACTGGCCACCTTGCACAACCGGGCTGGTGGCTTTCCTCTGGGCGGTTCGCTGGAGTTTGCCAGAGCTATCGAACGTCGTTTTTTCTCATTGGGTGGTCAACTTCACTACCAGCGACGTGTAGAAAAAGTGCTACTGGAGCAGAATCGAGCCGTTGGACTCAGGCTGGAAAACGGAGAAGAGATCCGTAGCGATTTTGTTATCAGCGCTGCAGATCTCCATTTCACCCTCAACCATTTGCTGGATGGCCAGTACACAGACCCCATCTACCAACGACTCTTTGAGCAGGTCCCGTTACAGAAAAGCGGCATCCAGGTTTCACTGGGTTTGCGTCGCACCTTTGGACCCGAGGATGATTGCGTGGGCCTGCTTCTCCCTGTACGAGTTCCATTCAATGTTGCAGGAGAACCTGTGGAACGCTTCACCTTTCGACAGTACGGAATGGATCCAGGCCTGGCGCCAGCCGGTTGCACCAGCGCCATTGTTACGGTGATGACAGATACATATGAATACTGGGAAAACCTCTACCGAGATAAAGAGGCTTACAAAAAAGAAAAAGAGAGAATCCAGGATATGGTATTGCAAAATCTTGAATATACTTATCCGGGAATTTCCGCTCAAGTGGAAACATCCGACGTGGCTACTCCCATGACCTATCATCGCTACACAGGAAACTGGCGAGGGAAATATATGACATGGATCACCACCGGAGAGAATCAAAAAGATGTTCAGCAGATTCCTCTGAAGCTATCCCGGCTGGATGGATTCTATATGGCCGGCATGTGGCTCATGGCCCCTGGAGGAGTACCATCGGCTGTAAAAACCGCACGCGATGCGATCCAGTTGATCTGCCGGTCAGATAGAAAGAAGTTTCAGACGACGAAAGACGTTTAACTGTGTGGAACCGAATGTGTGAGCCAGAGGAACCAGTGAAAGGACTACTTTTTCTTTTTTCAGGACTTCCACATGTTTGACTCCATGGACCACGTTGGATGCCAGATTTTTATGGGTGAGCATCACCCCTTTAGATTTACCGGTAGTTCCTGAAGTATAAACGATCTGAGCCAGGTCGTCTTCGGATACCGTAAAATTGCCAGAGAGTTCGCGTCCGCTTGCGGGCAATGGGTCAGGCTGAGTATCTAAAAGATGGTGCACTTCACCGGAAAGCTGTTGGACCCTGAAGTCATCGAGAAAAACGACCATCGGTAAACGTTGCAGTATCGGTGTTTTTAGATTTTTGAAATATCTCTCCTGAATGAAAATCGTCCGGGCTTCGGAATGTTCTAGAATATGCTCAATATCCGAATCGTGGAACTCTTCCATAATGGGAACAGCCACAGCCCCCATGGTCATGATGGCGACGAAAGCGGCGCTCCAGTGAGGCGTGGGAGAACCAAGAAGAACAATTCGCTCACCGTGGAGTATGCCCGCTTCCGAGAGTTTTTTCTGCAGGGTCAAAACGGTTCTGGTGAATTCCCTGTACGTCATAGGAGACCCATCCACCACAGATAGGGCGATTTGGTCTGGCTCATTCAACAAAGTGGAGGCCAGAAGGAAGTTTAGTATGAGAGGGGGTCTTTCTTCTGGCATGGAAAGAGTCGGCATTACTCTGAGAAAGAGGATACAGGTAAGGCTTCCTTACAAGAATGATGACGATTTACGACAGATTAGTCGTTCAGTCAATCAATTGCTGGATGGCTGAGAAAGGATGCAGCAGCTCTTCTTATACTACTGAATCCAATAAATAGCTTATCCAATCCCCTTTTTTCCCACGCTGATCAAATGTCATATATCCACTCGCTTTGTAGACAAAACTGATTTTCCATCCGCCATCTTTCTCTTTTCTGGAACGAATATAATCGCGAGCTTTTGAAGCTCTCTCATCTTCCAGTCTATTGACGCGTTTAAGAAAAAGCAGTATTTCCACAATGCTCAGGTGGTATGATTCAGGAAAACTCAGATCTAAAATATGATTTGAGGGATTTAACCACCCCGACGAAGCAAGGCACTTTTTTCAAGCAGCCTGCAGAGAGCATAAGAGACCATCGCATTGTAGCAGGGTAGCAAATCTTCGGCTTTCCCGGTTATAGAAAAACCCGACTCAGTGCCCATTGTTGAAAAAATCTTTCTTAGCAGTGCCTTCGTGTAAGGAAGGTTCTCCGAATAGGGAATTTCCGAAAGCGCAAGCAAGCGCCATACATAAAACAATGTTCGATCTGAGGTATCGGAAGTTAACTTTTTAACCAGAAGTGACCTTGACAAAAAATCAAACGCTTCCCTCGTTGATATTTTCACTCCACCATCGATTTTAATACGCAATTCTAGTGCAGAATCCATGTTCTAACCCATTTAGCAAAGTGTAAAGACTCCCTCCAGGGAGAGTCAATAAAGAATCTCACTGACCGAGTTCTCCTATCATCACCATGAGCTTTCTGTTTTCCAGAACCAGAAACATTTCAGTGCTTTTGTATAGAATGAGATTAAAAGAACTTACAAAACGATTTGCCCTGCTCGCCAACGCATGGCATGATAGAAAGATTTAGATCATAAACAAAGTCCTTGACGCCTCTCTTTTTTATGCTTTGAATTTGTATAAATAAATTCAACATTATGCAGGAAACAAATATGAAAAAAACCCTGATGATTTCTGGCGCTATTCTGGTGATTTTGATTGCAGGAGTGCTTATTTTTCTGAGTTTCATGGGCATGTTTAGCCAGATGACGGTAGCAGAGAAAACCATGGGACCCTATACGGTAGCATACAAAACATTTATAGGCCCTTACAGTGAGACAGGAAAAGTCTTCGACCATGTCTACGATACATTGAAAGAACAAGGCATTGATACAACCATCGGCATAGGTATCTACCATGACGATCCCTCAAAAGTTCCAGGCGATCAGTTGCACAGTGATTGTGGCGTGGTTTTACCGGATCAGGGTAGTGTGGAAAAGTTGATAGGGATCTTGAGTGTTAAACCCATCCAGGCAAAAAAAAGCATTGTGACCAGCTTTCCCATCAAAAACTCCATGTCCTACATGATGGGTCCTATGAAGGCCTATCCTGCCCTGATGGCATACGCAAAAGAAAAAAACCTCAAAATCACCCTTACCTATGAACTCTACGACATGCCCAGCAAAACCATCCATTTCGTAGCCAACGTAGAGTAATTCAGATCACCGGGGACCCCCTACCCTCGGTCCTATTTCCATTGACTTTATACAAAGCAATGGTCACCTCACTCCTTCACCCTCGTGGCACACCTGATAGTGGAGCAGGAGTGCGAAGCGGTTGTTGCTCCGGGCATGGACGCCCGGCGCAACAACTCAGGGCGTGTCCATGACTCGTCACTGGTCAACAATATTCGGGATAGAAAAAGGCCTGAAGACATACAGGGCGGCCTCAAAACCAGACGAGCATGGCACCCCTGACAGCGAAGCAGGATTGCGAAGCGGTGTCGGCTCTGGCACACGATGTGACAGCGCCGACACTCAGGGCGTGTCCATGACTCGTCATTATTTTGCTCGCTCTTTATCAGTGAGAGCTTTCAAGAAAGTCACAATGGAAGCGATTTGCTCATCGGTAAGATCTTTTCCCAGCTGGTGGGCTGCCATGATCTTGACGGCCTCCGGTAAAGTCTTCACTGATCCGTCGTGAAAGTAGGGTCCTGTGAGCTCTATATTTCTGAGCATGGGAACCTTGAAGAAATATTTATCGGCAGGGTTTTTGGTCACTTCCTCCCGTCCGGTGTCTTTGGTCGGGTAAGGCTTCACGAGGCCCAGTTTTTGAAACATCTGGCCGCCCAGAGTGGGACCGCTGTGGCAGGTAACGCATCCTGTATCCAGAAAGGTATCCAGACCTTTTTTTTCTGCTTCACTCAACGCGCTTTCATCGCCTCTTAAAAAATCGTCCAGGCGATCATGGGTCACCAGAGTCCTTTCAAAAGCGGCAATGGCATGGGCAAGATTATCGTAGGTCATGGGATCTTTCTGGTCCGGATAAGCTTTTGCAAAAAGGTCCGGATACTCGGCCATTCCTTTCACTTTTTTCATTACAGTTACGTCATCTGGCATTCCCATTTCAATTGGATTGAGAATGGGACCTTTGGCCTGCTCTTTGAGATCCGGCGCGCGACCGTCCCAGAATTGTGCAAATTGAAAACCGGCGTTCAGTACTGTGGGAGCGTTTCGACCACCTCTTTTGTGCAGAGCTCCCGCTGAAGTGGGTTCATTGTCTACTCCTCCCAGTTTTTCATCCAGTCTATGACAGCTATTACACGATTGTGAATCGTTAACCGAAAGTCCATTCTGGAAGTAGAGCTTTTGTCCGAGAGTCACAAGTTCTGGAGTATCTTTTTCAGAACCGGGCATTTTATCAGGCAGAACGGTCAGAACAGAATTTGCTTTTTGCATTAAAGCGGAAGATTGTTTTTTACCACAGGAAACCGTTGCGATCAAAAAGGGAATCGCAAGTAGCACCATCCATTTTTTATCAGCCATTCATTCACCTCGTGCATCAAATTTTAACATTCATTTTCATATCTATCATATAATGTAGATAGATTTGACGTGCGAAAAAGGAAAGAGTTTCAAAAAATGTGGCCTCTGGCCTTCAAGTATTCCCGTATAATCAGGCCGCCCTTTTCAGCTACCTCCCGGTAGGCTTGCTTCTTGAAATCTGCAATCTCCCGGACCACCTGATCCATAGATCGCCACTCCATGGAAAGAAACTCCTGTTCATAGTGATCCAGCTGAAGTTGCTCCAAATCGCCCTCCCAGAAAAAAAAGAACCATTTTTGTTTTTGGCCACGATATTGTTTCAAACGATCGGGAATCTGCTCGGGAAACTCATAATAGAGCCATTCATCGAGCTGACCTGCGGGTGGACCCTGGATCTGTATCGATGTTTCTTCATAGAGTTCTCTGAGCGCTGCCTGAAGTGGTTCTTCCCCTTCATCAATCCCGCCCTGTGGAAACTGGAAAACATCCGGAAACTGAATGCGGTTGCCCACCAGCACATCGCCATTGCGATTGAATAGCACAATTCCCACATTGGGTCGATAAGGCTTCGATGTCATAAACGCGCTCCGGTGCCGTTTTTTTCTATGCCGGAAATGGTGTACAGTCGAATCTCTCCCATGAAGCCAGTCACCATCCATCTAATTAAATCTGGCCAGGATTGATAAGCAATGAGCAAAAAACATGCCCACAAGAAAAGCTATTACAATGACATCGCCTTGAGGTTGGCTCATAAAATCCTCGGCGTGCAGCATCTCCACTATGGTTTTTTTAAAGGGAGTTTAAAACCCACAATGCAAAATCTGCCGGCCGCACAAAACGCGTATGTAAAGAACCTCATCTCCTATATCCCTGCCGGAGTTCGCACTATATTTGACGTAGGTTGTGGAACGGGTGGTGTGGCCAGCCAGCTTGTAAAGAAATACAATCTTACATGCCTTGCTCCCGATCCATATTTGACTCAGAAAACAGCCGAAAATACCGGACATCGCGCGAAAACCATAACCGATCTTTATGAGAACGTAACAGATCTCCCTCCCGAATCATTCGACATGGTGCTTATGTCGGAATCGGTACAGTATATTAAAATGGATGAGGGTTGGGCACTCAACGAACGCTACGTAAAGAAAGGAGGCTACGTGCTCGCATCAGATTTTTTTCAGGTTCGAAAAATTGACGAACCCGGTTATAGCAAATCGGGCCATCCGCTGGATGAATACATTCGCATTGCCGGGGAACACGGCTTTACTTTGAAAAAAAAGAGCGATATAACACCATTCACCGCGCCCACCATGGATATTTATCAGGAAATCATTCTGGATCGTGTATTTCCCATAGTAGAAGCGATTTTCGAGTTCGTAAACAGACGCTATCCGCTGCTCTATCGCTTTTTAAGACTTTTTCTGGGAAAGCGTGTCCATCAACTCAAAGAAAAATACTCCAGACAGGATGCAGCGCACTTTACTAAATTCAAAGGGTACTTCGTATTGCTTTTTCAAAAGAGGAAATGAATGTCAGATAGCCTTCCGGATGCTGCGTGGTATCCGGAAGAGCGCCTCGAAACGAAGCAAATCTACTCCTCCAGCACTTCGTTCACTTCCACCATCAATCTCCCCCGGGCAAGGAGGAGTTCCAGAACGTCCCCTTTTTCTACTTCCCTGCTGGATCGTATAACATGTTTATTCTGATCTCTCACGATGGAGTATCCACGTTTCAGAGTGGAAAGAGGACTGAAGTTTTGCAATCTTTCCGAAAGAAGTTCAAATCTTGATTGGGTTTGTGTCAGGAAATTTTTGTAGAGTACGGGCAATATAGCAAAATCTTTGAGCTGAGATCTCCTTTCTTTGAGTAATTCGATCATCCGCAATCGTAGATCGCGACTGGCCAGATCGAATCTCTGATGAAAGGGATCCAGAATTGCCACCGGATCGAGATAAACTCTGGAGCGCATCAGCGACTGGAGCCGCTCCCGCTCTCTTCGGTATTTACTTTTTAACCCGACATGGAGTCGAAGCGTTAATTCGTTTATACGCTCTTCAATGTCTTCCAGAACTGGAATGGACATCTCCACGGCAGCGCTGGGTGTGGCCGCGAACGCGTCGGCGGCAAGGTCGCTGACCGGGTGATCAATCTCGTGCCCTACTGCAGAGATGATGGGTATTGCCGACCGCGCAAAAGCGCGAACCACGGGCTCTTCGTTAAACGCCATTAAATCTTCAAAGGAGCCACCACCACGGCCAGCAATGATCAGATCCACCTCTAGTGCCGGATCATTGAGCGCCTCTATGGCCGCCACGATAGAAGCCACAGCGCCGTCTCCCTGGACAAGACAGGGAGCCAGAAGAATATTGAGACTCGGGAATCTACTTCGGCTAACGCGAATAATATCCTGAATGGCGGCGCCGGTGGGAGCTGTGGCAACACCAAGAGTAATGGGGAGAGAGGGAAGTTCTTTTTTCAGAGAGCTGTCAAAAAGCCCCTCCTGATGCAGTTTTTTCTTTAGCTGCTCAATGCGCAAACGCAGTTCGCCTTCGCCCGAAGGAACAAGCCGGTTTACGTTGAACTGGTATTCCCCCCGGGGCGCGTACACCGAAACGCTCCCGAATGCCAGGATCTTCATACCTGCCTGAAGTCGTATATCTTTATATTTCTGATTGGCGTTCTTAAAAAAGGTGCACTTAACACTCGATGTCTCGTCTTTCAAAGAGAAATAAATATGTCCGCTGGCGTGGTGAGTGAGATTGAAAATTTCGCCCTCTACCTGGATGTTCTGCAACAGGCTATTGGATTCAATAGTTCCCTTGATCAGTTGATTCAAGCGGCTGATCGAGTAACTTTTGCTTCCCCCGTTGGAGGTAGCGGAGTATGCAGGTGTGGGCTGTTGTCGCATGGTCCAATCCAAAAAGGGCTACTCCTCTTGCTCTGGCTGCTCTTGCAAAGATTCTGCGACATCATCTCCCGCCCCATGGGAGGCCGGCCTGGTTTTACTTTGAAATCCGTTCCAGGGTGACTCCTCACTTCCGCCCGATTCCCAGAAGTGATAGGTATTCCACACGGTCATGAAAAATGCTACAAAAAGCGGTCCAATAATTACTCCGGTAAAACCGAATTCTTTTAAACCGCCCACTATGGCCAGAAACAAAAAGAGAGGATGGATGCCCAGCTCCCGGTCCAGTATCATCGGCTTGAAAATGTTTTCCAGAAACAGGTAAATGGCGATACCGTAGACTACAATAAATAGCGCATAACCTGGAGAGTTGTCTACAAAGCCGAGGTAAAGTGCGGCCGGTAACCATACCACCGAAGTTCCAATGACCGGTATCAGAGAAAAAACCGCGGCCACAGCGCCCCACAGAACACTGTTGGGGATATGACATATACTCAAACCCAGTGAAATAGCGCTTCCCTGCAGTATGGAGACAAATACATTTCCACGAAGCACGGCCAGAAGGATTCCCTTCATACGTTCCGTGAAACGGCGAATGTACACAGGTGGAATCGGCATACTTCTTTCCATAATTCTGAAAAAGAGGTCCCCATCCCTGAATAGAAAATAGAGCATGACCATTGCGAAAAGGATATTGACCAGAAAGGTAACGGTAAAGGTCATCCCGTCCAGGACAATGGTATAAGCATTGGAAAGCCAGTCTCCAATGGTTTGAATGTCAAACTCTCCTCCCACCCGGTTCAAATTGTTGTGCAGCATGAGTTGCAGGTTAACCCAGAAAAACGGCTGGGAGGTCAGAAGATCAGTAATCAATGGAAATTTATAAATTAATTCAAAAATTCCTTCGCCGGAAATCAACTCTTTGATCTGGTAAAAAAGCTGAATGGATTCCTGCACAAGAAGCCTTATGATAAAAAATGCCGGTCCTACGGTGGTAATGATTACGAAAAAGGAGCTCAGGATGGCGGCAATGTCTCTACCGCCCCGAATTTTATAGAAGGCTTTCCTGAGTTTGTCATTGATCCCCTCGAAACCCACATAGAGCAAGAAGGCCAGGAAAATGGACCAGGCATACGAACGATAGACGAGATAAACGAGTATACCAGAACCGAGGAGAGCCGCTCCTGCCAGAAAAGGAAACAGCTTATCCTTGTTTACCCTGATTTTCTGGCGGTCTTCGAGTCTGTTATTCTCCTGGCTCATAATAGATAAGGTAAGATCAATCGAGTCCGGTCTTCTTGAAATAAAGCTTAACCCGCACCGGTGAGCCATTTTCCACGATCAAAGTCACAATTTTTCTGTACGGAGACTCGCACATGATCAGACGCCGCTCTCCGCTCTGCTGTGTTTGAATGATGTTCCATCCCTTTTTTGCAATGATTCGCTCATATTCAGCGATCACTTTTTCCAGAGGTTCAGAAATGGCTAGAAGAACAATGGCCTCTCCGCCGCCGGAAAAGACACTGTCAACGGAATGCGCGCTCATTTCCACCCTGGATCCCGGATAATTGAACATGGACGGTAGCGAAGATGGGTAGGCTTCAGGATCCATTTCCAGAGTTACATCGCTGAACCGGTAATTCTCCTCCGCCCGAAGAGGAGACAGGTTACCGCAAAGCAGGAGGCCCAATGGTAGAAGAGCCACGACTACTTTTGCGGAAGGAGAATGTAAAGTGAACATAAATATTAAGGTAGGGTGCGAGCAGTGGGAGTCAAATCTTTTCCCGAAAT
>JBNLFC010000072.1:0-11177 GCA_050305335.1 Leptospirales bacterium | reverse complement strand
CAAGAGATTGGTCATATTCTGAGGAAGACGGGGGATTCTTGTCTACCGCAAATAGCGGCACCTCGGCAGCCGGATCCACCGATTTCCGTGTGTTCCGACTGCACCGAACGCTACCGCAACTTTGCTGATAGAACCAAGATAGCATTCAGTTAATGGCCAGGCAAAATTCAGGTGTGGGAAGACTTCTCACCAGTATGCGAAAAATGATTCGAGAAGTAAATGATCAGGAGGTTTGCAGAAGGTTAGAGATACTCATCAACTCCGAAAAGGAGGACTTACCCGGACATCTTGTGAAAAAGATTTTTGACTCGCCGGACGATGTGGAGGCGAAGCAGATTCCTGAACCCTTCACTCAGTATGTAATGCACTATTTCTTTATGATCAGGCGTGAATCTCGGCATCAGGAAAAGCAGGACGAGATTCGTCTGGAAAAAAAAGAAAAACGTCTCTCGAAAAAGAGTGCTGGTAGTGTTTCTGGCAACAGAGGGGCAGGGGCTTCATCAGGCAAAAAAAGAGGCCCCATTCGAAAAAAAGCATAAAGCAATAAGAGTGGATCCCTTCTTCTGCTGCGGATTTACGCTCATACGTTTTCTGTGAGTCGACGCAAAAACCGTATGAGCTTGCTTGTTGCCAGGACCAATTCTATAAACCATTCAGTCTTATCTTACCGCCCGTTTTTGAGCATTTCCGTTTATTCTTCCGGCACAACATGCCATAAATTGGGCACTAGCTGCCTGACGGCAGACCAATTTTTGCCGCCACCTGATTAACCAAATTCGGTCAATAAAACGCCAGATTTCAGACGCAATGCCTGGAACGTGGCTGCTGAAATCCAGGCAGCCAGATTTCGGGCGCCAATATCCAGGCATTGATACTATGTCGGCAGATAAAAATCCCCGGTGGCAGTTGCTCAGGCCTCTGCCCGATTTCGGTCACGGGTATTATTGGGCCGATCCGAGCCTGAAAACAATCCTGTGCCCAGGGAATTGATAAGTGCCAAAATATTTGCAGCAGCGGTTTTCTGATTTAATGTGACAAGACTTTACGCGCATCGTTGCAGCATTTTTGACTGAAGTCGACATAAGAACTCTCAGAAAAGGCAACCACAACGGCATTCGACAGATTCGCTTCTGAGTCTCAAACGGAGATAGAGAGAAGGGGGCCGCCCAAGAATTGGCAGATAAATTCATTCGCCATGCATGAGGTGACATTCTGCAGCTCCTTCATGAAAGAACTCGTCGCCAGGGAGCAATGGAGGCGGCAGAAGATAGGTGGGGTTTATATTCTGCCATTCTGTCATGCGCATGTCGGACAAGGTGTGCATGACAGAATATAAACGGTGCGATATTAAACATTTGCGGGTATAGATTGACTGGTGACAGGAAGACGGGCATAGTGGTAATGGCTGAAACATCGATAAAATGCCTGAAATTAATCTGTAAATGGCCGAAAAGATAAAAATAAAAGTCAAGTGCCATGCCTGTGGCTATGAAATGTCTGGCACAGCCAAATATGGCTCCGGGCACTATGTGCCTGAAGGAATTCCCTTTGATTTTGTGGCTGTCGGCAAGATTAAAAATGATAAGGGCTTTCGGGTGAAGGGAGAGGTAACTTGCATTTGCCCTAAGTGTGAGACCAAGAACAAATATGAGATATAATGCTTAAAAATAAGCATTTCGGAGATTAGTTGTGAACAACTCGTTTGAATTGAGCACCAGGCGCCATAGTGCTGCCCATATTTTAGCGCAGGCCATGCGGAAGTTGTATCCGGATGTTCAGCTTGCTATTGGCCCGGATATTGAAAATGGTTTCTACTACGATGTTTTGACTCAAGAAGCGATAAGCAATGAGGATCTGCCTAAAATTGAGAAGTTGATGAAGTCAATTGTCAAGGAAGCGCAGACTTTTGAGCAGTATAGTCTTCCGCTGAATGAAGCAATCGACTACTTGCGAAAAGGAAACGAAAAGTTTAAAGTTGAAATGGCGGAAGAGCTAGGCCAGAGGGGGGAAAGAGTAATCTCTTTTTATGCAAATAAGGACAAGAAAGGCCAGACTGTCTTTGTGGATATGTGTAGTGGCCCGCATGTGGAAAAAACATCGCAGATAGGTGCCTTTAAATTGACCAATGTTTCGGGTGCTTACTGGCGAGGTGATGCTAAAAACCAGCAATTGCAAAGAATCTATGGCTTGCTTTTTGAGGATGAAGAGACTCTGAGCCAGTATCTGCAAATGCTACGTGAGGCAGAAAAACGGGATCATCGAAGATTGGGCGAGGACCTGGACCTTTTTTCCATACAGGAGGAGGCCGGAGGAGGTCTGGTATTCTGGCATCCCAGAGGTGCAAGAATTCGCAGGGAAATAGAGAAGTTCTGGTATGAGCGTCATGAAGCCGGTGGCTATCAGTTTCTCTATTCTCCGCATATTGCCAACTATGACCTCTGGCAGACTTCGGGCCATGCCGGTTTTTATTCCGACTCTATGTACGAGCCCATGAAAGATGAAAATCTCAGTTTTCAGCTTAAGCCCATGAATTGCCCTTTTCATATTCTTGTTTATAAGGATCGTTTGCGTTCTTACAGGGAGCTTCCGTTAAGATGGGCGGAGATGGGTACGGTGTATCGTCGTGAAATGTCCGGTGCCCTCCATGGTTTGATGCGCGTGCGAGGATTCACTCAAGACGATGCACATATTTTTTGTAGAGAGGATCAGATTGAAAGTGAGGTAATGCGAATTCTGGAGTTTACTCTGGATGTGCTATGCCAATTTGGTTTTGAGCAGTTTGAAATCAATCTTTCAACCAGACCTGAGAAAGCAGTAGGCTCGGAACAAATGTGGGATAAAGCTATTGCTGCCCTTCGTGCTGCGCTCATTGCGAGGAATCTGGAGTTTCATCTGGATGAAGGTGGTGGCGCTTTCTATGGTCCCAAGATTGATATCAAAATTCAGGATGCCATAGGTCGTAAGTGGCAATGCTCTACAATACAGCTGGATTTTCAAATGCCCGAAAGATTTCAGATGGAGTATGTGGCCCAATCTAACGATCGTCAAAGACCGATTATGATTCACCGCGCTCTTCTGGGATCACTGGAACGTTTTTTTGGTGTGCTGATTGAACATTATGCGGGAGCTTTTCCTCTCTGGCTTGCGCCAGAGCAGGTTCGTTTTCTTCCCGTGGGCGAGAAGTATCTGGATTTTGCCCGGGAGGCCCTGGAGTTTGTTCGCGAGAAAGGACTTCGTGGCGGCGTGGATGAAAGCGATGAATCTCTGGGCAAAAAGATTCGAAATGCCGAGAAAATGAAAATTCCATATATGATTGTTCTTGGAGAAAAAGAGCACGGGGGAGGTCCCTGGAGTGTAAGAAATTACTATACAGGGGAGCAGCGGGAACTCGGGAAAGAAGAACTGGTTCAGTTGATGCTGGAAGAGGTCGTGTCAAAACGAATTCAAAAGGTTCAAAAGGCTGCTCGAGGGTAGGAACTCATTTCACGCCTTTGCGGAGTTTCTGGCGAAATTTCGTTCATTTGCACACCTGGTGTGCTGTGCAGCTATTCCCGGTGCAGGGGACGGATATGGGCACGAGATCAAACTCTGGTGAAGGGCAGGCGCAGCAGTGAGTTTCCTATCGCCTGATTTTTTTCTCTTCATTGCTACACTCGTAGTCGGTTTTTACCTGGTATACGCCATCACAGACGATGGGCGGGTTTTGCGCTGGATTTTGTTGAGTGCGTCTCTTTTATTTTACGGCTTTCACAAACCTCCCTATCTTCTGTTGCTACTCCCGGTATCTCTGGTCGCATTCCTTCTGGCAGGTGTGCACACCCGGAGAGGGCTTCTTTCGCCCCTTCCGGGTGCATTACTGATGCTGTTGCCCCTTTTTTATTTTAAGTACCTGAGATTTCTTGCAAATCAGCTTTCCGCCTCTTTCCTGGCTTCGACATTGCTAAAAGCCGTGCCTCCTGAAATCCCTCTGGGTATCTCCTTCTTTACATTCCAGAATATCTCATATATAGTAGATGTACATCGCAATCTCCTACCCAGGAGCAGATCATTTCGAGATTATCTTCTATATATATCGTTTTTCCCGCAGTTGGTAGCCGGACCCATTGTTCATGGTAGAGATTTTTTGCCACAGTTGCAGAGACTTCGTATTCCCGAGGTTTCTATAATGCGGGAGGCCATCTTTTTTCTGGTTTCCGGATTCTTAAAAAAGGGGGTTCTGGCCGATCATCTGGCCCGGGTGGTGGATCCTCTATTTGCCAATCCGGCACAGGCATCGGGAGGGGCACTCTGGTTGGGTGTTTTTGCTTATTCCATGCAGATCTATTTCGATTTTAGTGGATACAGCGACATTGCGCTGGGTCTGGGACGTCTTTTTGGGATCGAATTGCCGGATAACTTTAATTATCCTTATCTCTCCTGCAGTTTTCAGGAGTTCTGGCGAAGGTGGCATATTACTTTGTCTGGCTGGCTGAGAGATCATATCTACATTCCCCTGGGAGGTAGTCGTCATGGGAATGTACGAATGTACGCAGCCATCCTGGTGACTATGGTACTGGGTGGAATATGGCATGGAGCACACTGGAATTTTTTAATCTGGGGAGCGCTTCATGGAGCAATATTGACGGTGGAGAGAATTCTTGGTGGAGTGATGAAGAAGAGAGTCAGGATGGCCAATGAATTTTCGGATTTGTCCCATCGCATTTTCAGCCTTGTTAAATGGGCTATCACATTTCTGGTTGTTTCTTTGCTCTGGATACCCTTTCGTACAGGTCAGGAGGGGTCTGTTACGGAGTCCTTTTTGATTCTTCAACGTATGTTGCTCTTTGCTCCCGGTTTCGTCAGCGAGAGCGACGGGAAGCTGGTTTTATCGCTTTTTCTGTTCATGATGTTGTCCCGCTGGTTGGTGGGATATATTGAAAAGGCTACCAGCAGACTTTCTCTACCACTCCTTTCTCTTTCATGGGCATTTGTTGCTCTTTTGATCATCAGCTTTTCTCCCGGTGGTAAGCCCTTTATCTACTTTGTTTTCTGACCGATCATGTTCAGGTGGATGGATTCGTGGTGGACCCCCATCCGTCACTCCTGGAGATTGATTTGATGACTGGAATGCGGCTTTCACGGAAAGTGATGCTTTTGATCAACTTTCCCCTTTTTTTTCTCTTTTCTTCCTATATATCGGCCCAGGGCAATTTTGCCGGTGAGCAGGAGCTGGAATGGGCACGAAAATCTGTGGTAAAAATTTCTATTACCTTTTTTGAATACTCTTACAAAACTCCATGGCAACAGCCCCGTTTGCATGGAGCGGGAGGCACTGGTTTTATTATTGAAGGAAATCGGATACTCACCAATGCCCATGTGATCAGTCTGGCAAACACCATACGTGTGCAGAGACCCGAGCAGCGTCGCGATTATGAGGCGAAAGTGCTTTTTGTCGCCCATGATAGCGACCTTGCCATGCTCACTGTAGACGATCCTGAATTTTTTAAGGATTCCTTGCCTATGGAGATTGGCCGAACGCCTGAATTAAATACTTCCGTTACCGTCATGGGGTTTCCTATTGGAGGGGATCGTCTATCGATAACCCGGGGAATCGTTTCTCGTAAAGACATTGATGCATATTCCCATAGTGGTATCGACTACCATCTGACCGTTCAGGTGGATGCAGCTATCAATCCAGGCAACTCCGGAGGACCCGCTCTGCAGGATGGGAAAGTGATAGGAATTGCCTTTCAAGCTTACACCCGTGGAGAGAACCTGGGTTATCTGATTCCGCCGCCTGTGATAGATCGCTTTCTCAACGATGTGAAAGATGGGAAATATGATGGATATATAGAGTTTGGTAGTATCGATCAAAATACTGTGAATGGAATCATGAAAAAAGCTCTGTCCCTTTCGGGAGAAGACTCGGGAGTTATGGTGAATCGAATTGTACCCGGTTCCTCGGCTGATGGCTACCTTCGGCCGGGTGATATCATTCTCTCCATGGACGGTCATCGTATTACAGAGACGGGCGATGTGGAGCTGGATGGCCATCTTGTCTCGTATACAGAGATTGTAGACAATATGTCCAACGGAGCCACCACCGAGGTAGAAATATTGCGGAATGGCAAGAGGGAGAATATTAAAATTCCTTTAAAGGGAACCGATGTAATTGCATTCCAGAGAAAGAATTACGATGGCCCGCCGGACTATTACACAGTTGGTGGTCTGGTGTTTCAACCTTTGAATGCCGATTTAATGTCTGCTTACTCGGGTACGTGGTCCGAACTGGGTCGCAGTGAAATTTTTTACAGATACAACTTTTTTTTGCGGAGTGAGATTTATAGGGAAACCTCCGGTGACGTTGTTTTGACCCGACGATTGAATGATCCTATCAATCTGTATCTGGATCCATTTTTGCACCGTATTGTGGAAAGCGTAAACGGAGAAAAGGTGAAAAGTTTTCAAGACTTTATTCATTCAGTGGACAGTGTGGTGGCAAAGGAGAAGTATCTGGTGATACAGTTTCATGATAGCCTGGTTCCTCTGGTAATGCGTAGCCGGGACGTGATCGGCGCAACGCCGCATATTACACGCCGCTATGGTCTTCCGGCGGATCGTCATGTTGTCATGAGGGGAAAGAGATGAGCCAATTATACTCTATATTGTGTCGCAAGAGAGAAGGTAAATCCGGCCCTTTTTCGTTTCGGGGGCACAACGGTTTTTCGATGCGGCTACTTTTAATATTGTTCTTTCTTTTTTTCTCCTTTTCCGCGGTGAACCCCTCAACGTGGTATCTTGGAGACCTTGCTACACGAAGGGGCCTGGTGCTCGTAAGAGTCTCGACTGTGGATCAGAGCTATACCCGTCCCTGGATCAGGGCTCCGGGAAGGAGTTATTATGTGGTGGGCCTGGTTGTCCCGAAGGGGATCATTGTGGCCGGCAACGATGTGAAGGATGCTGGATTGATTGAAGTGCTGAAGTTTTCCTCTTATCAGCCAGTAATGGCGCGGACAATTCATATAGATATGGAGGCCAACCTGGCGCTTCTTACCGTAGATAAACCCGGCTTTTTTTTGGATTTGAAGCCCATGCCTCTGGGAAGCGATCCGAACCCTGGAGAGTCGGTCGGGGGGGTGAAGGTCGACGACAGTTTTAACGTTTATCGCGAAGATCTTACGGTTACTGAGATTACTGACACGCCTGATTATGGCTTCACCCATCTACCATCCATTTTTTTTCGTTCCCAGGAGCCTTTTTCCAGCGGTGGTATTCTTATGGGGAAAGGCGGTGTGGTAGGATATATCGAGTATGCCAATAAAGAGAAACAGGGTGAAGCAACCCCATCATCGATAATTGGAAAGTTTTATAAAATGGCTAAAAAGAAGGACTATCCAGGGTTTGCATGCCATGGCTTTATTTTGAGCGAGCTGGTTGACCCTGTGGAAAGAGAATACTATGGCCTTTCCAGTAGCGAGGGGGGTGCTCTTGTGACAAGAGTCCTCCCCGGAACATCCGCCTGGGGTGTTTTACGAGAAAATGATATTTTACTCTCAGCAGGTAAAACTCCTGTGGATCAGAAGGGTTACTATGACAGCGGCAAAACAGGTAAGCAACGCATAGCCATGGCAATTTTGAATGATGGAGATCGCATTCGTGATCCCGGTGAAAAGGTGAATATGCGTGTGGTTCGCGACGGTAAAAAGATTTCTGTTGCCATGACTCTTCAGTCCTACAAAGGTTTTGCCGAGCGCGTTCCATGGTTGGTAGAAGGGATGCCCTCCTACCTTGTGGAGAGCGGGTTCGTTTTTATGGAGCTCAACGTCCCGTATCTGCGGGAAGCCTTTGGTAAAACCTGGCAAATGAGTTCGGGTGAGTTCGCTTATCTTTATAAGGCAGAAAGATTTTACGAAATACCGGGCGATGATCGAATTGTCATTCTTTCATCCGTCTTGCCTGACGAAGCGAATCGAGGTATGGAAGGGTCTTCTTCCACGCGGCTGATTTCTGTAAATGGAACCCCTGTGAAGAATCTGCACCAGCTTCATCGAATTGTGTCGGAGCAAAAGGGAATTGCTATCCTTGAAATGTCCGATAAACGCAAAGTCTATCTGGATCTGGATCACCGCGACCGAATCAATGCGCGCATTCGTATGAGGTATGGGGTGCCGGCTCTCTATTGGGACTCTCCGAAACACGCAGGGGATTGACCGGGGGAAAGTGCGTTTTTTTCCCCCATTGTTTTACAGAGTTTCTCCCTGCTTTTGTGGATGTGTGTGAAAATAGTATAGTTGCTCTCCCGGACCCTTAAAAAAGGGCTGCCTGACATTCTATAAGGACCATCAATCTTCCGATTTTGTAATCTGTAAGAACATTGCTGTACTGGCAGCATCAGGAGATACGCATAATTGCATGCGCATCCTGGCAATGGGAGAATTGATCCTTTTTCTATGAGTTCTTAAAGTATTCAGGTTCAGTATTGATGAAAGGATATCGTGAAAGAATGGAAGAGTTCGTGGAGCGTCTGTGGGGGAATCCGTCCCTTCATGGTCTCTCAGTTTTGAAAAAGGAAAATCAGATTCTCTCTTTCATTAAAGAAAATACAACGCAGCTAAAAAAGTCCATGAAGGATCCGCGTTTTTTCCCGGACCTGAGCTGGGATGATGTTGCCAGGCTGCTTTTGTCCGAGCTTACGGATCGTGTTATACACTCCATCGATGATGATCTGGAGAAATTGATTCGTGAGCTTTTTAACCGGGAAAACATTACCAGGTTTTTCCCGGGAGCGGATTTTGATGAGCGAACGGCCGTATCTTTTAAAAGTTACCTGGTCTCATTGATGCGCACCAAAGTCTTGCGGGATCACATCATAAATACTATCATTTCTATAAATTTTGGATTTTATGAAAAATATCTGCCGCTGGCGATAGAGAGAAGAAAAGTGATCTACTACGAGCTGACGAGACGGGATCGCCTGGAAATTCCTGCTGAGTCCATCCCGGATTATCTGAAGTTTTGCTCACTATTTCGACATTTTTTCTGGATGAAGCTGGGAGGAGAGGGGCAGAATTCAGTTACCCTTGCCGGTTCCTATCGTAATAAGAAAAATTTTGAAGGCGCAATGAGTAAACTGGATGCGGAAGTCAGATCCAGAGTGGAAGGGGTCAGTGTTGATATGTACAGACCCGGCCTGGACAGCTGGATCAGTTGCATTGATTTCCCCGATGTTTCCGCAGCATCAAAGGTCATTTCTATTTTGATGAACCGTGGGCAGGAGTATGACCCCACGCAATTGGTGGATCGTGGCGCTGAATCGCCTGATAAGTCCTGGTTTAATATCAATCGCAGGGCTGCCCGCTTTTACGGATACGATTCAAAATACCTTGATGAGCTTTATCAAATAGCAAGCGAGGAGGGATGGTGAATATGGCGATAGAGAAACGAAAGAGCAGCTCTGGTGATCATTTCCCACCTTTCATTGAGTATTTAGTCATTGGGATGATTCTTCTTGTGATCGTTCACACGATTGTGGAAGAGATGGCGATTGTTTATCTCTGGAGCCATAAATTTGCCCGAATGATCACCATCACCGGGTTTTTGTTCGACCTTTTTTTTACGGTGGAGTTTATCGCAAGGAGTATTGTAACAGGCAAAAAGGGTGCTCTGCGAAAATATTTATTTTCAGAGCGTGGCTGGATCGATGCTTTGAGTTCTCTTCCTCTGCTTTTTCTTGTATCCGGTCCTTCTCTTGTAATGATATTGCTCGGGATCGAATCCGGAGGCGCGGCCATAGAGTTTTTACATATATTGAAAACCGCTAAAGCGATACGGGTTACACGGGTGTTGAGGTTGATCCGGGTGATCAAGTTGTTCGGGAAGATACAGAATGCGGAATCCAGGATGACGAACCGTCATGTGGGTGCCGTATCTACAATCTCTGTGGTCGCTCTGATTCTTACACTCGCTGTTTCGCAGGTTCTTCCCTTTGCCAGCATTGGAGATCATGGGGAGTATCTGGAGTTGAGGCAGAAAGAACTGGGAGCAATGCTGGGATCGATAGAGGGGAGAGCGATTCCACCTGCCTGGCTGAAACGTCTTCTGGAAAAAGACCCCCGAAATTACGATATCATTCGTTTAACTGACAGGAAAGGTAATGCTATTTATGAAACATCGCAGATGAGTTCCCTGATCTGGACTGCCAGCTCCGGCGGCGAAATGACCGTTGGAAATGATTATCGGGTTCTTCTGTCTACCCATCTGGTAGATGTGCATCATGCGAAGCTCAATCTTGTGGTGCTTCTGGGAATACTCGTAATCATAGCGGGGAATCTTATTTTCTATACACGAATGTTTGCTCAGCAAGTTGCCGATCCAATCTATATCATGGACCGAGGATTACGTGAGTGGGAGTATAATCTGGAAGTTCGAGTTGATGAGGATTTTTGGGATGAAGAGGTCTTTCGTCTGGCGCGAGCGTACAATATTCGATGGCTTCCTTTGAAGAGCAGGCTTCGATATAAGAATAGAGAAAACCGTTCTGAAAAAACTGTTCTGAGTATGGATGATATCGCTATGACTCAGTGACGATGATTGAGATCACCTCTGTCATGCGATGCACTTTTTGAGAATACCTATTTATGTGAGATACGGAATGATACAACCAACGAGTAAACTGAAACACTTCTGGGATTCAGTCATTATACTTGTAACAGTCTTTGCTGCGGTGGAGATCCCATTACATATAGTTATGGACCTTTCGGATACCACGCAGGTCTTTTATATTGATCTGGTCATTACCTTTTTTTTTACCCTGGACTTGCTGGTTCATTTTCGTACCGCAGTCTATACCAACAATACCCTCATATCGGCGCCAGGAGACATTGCTCGCCACTACCTGAAGGGCTGGTTTACAATAGATTTTATCTCAATGTTGCCTGCGAGCATGCTGGTTTCGTATATAACCGGTCTGCCAGAGACTTCTTTTTTGATTCTCGTCTTGCGAACCACTCGATTGGTTCGCATCGCTCATTTGATGAATTTATATAAAAGATGGCAGCAGATTACGATTTTTAATCCAAGTATTGTACGACTTGTTTTTTTTATCAGCTGGATTACTCTAATTGCCCACTGGATGGCATGCGGCTGGATTCTTCTTGGCGGTATCTCCGACGAGATGGAACCTGTAGCGCGCTATCTTC
>JBNLFC010000071.1:0-11178 GCA_050305335.1 Leptospirales bacterium | reverse complement strand
CAGCTGAACCTCACTGTGCAGGATCTGGCAAATGCCTTTGGTGACTACTGGATTAATGTCTATGCTCAGGAGGTATATCCTCAGTTTTTTAAAAATAATAGAAATGCCAGAAACTTTCTGCTGAACATCGATGGGATCCATTTGAGTCTTACAAGGACTATGTCCAATGCGCGTCCACCCAGGTTTCTTTATGAATGGAAAGATGACTTAACTCTCCATATTCAGTACCAATCTCACCGATCCATGATGCCATTTCTCGTGGGATTGATCAGAGCGGTCGGGGTGTACTACAAACAGGAGTTGCGAGTCCGGGTGCTGGATGACAAAAGGGTTGAGGTGATCTTTCTTTAAGAACGTCGGGAGGTTCGATGCACTTTTTCCAGAAGATTGTGTTTCCGACACCGCACATTGCGGCATAGCAACTTATCCTCACACTTTTGCGGCAGCCAGAGCTGGTGAGCTACTGGCTGATTTTTGTATTCTGTTGCGAATCTCGTTCATTCTATTGCGATAGATCTCTTCGGAACCTGCGTAGTGTTCGGCCAGATATTCGTACAGCGCTAATTCAAAATCAAGGTGCAGTTCCAGCAGTCTGGATGCATTTCCCTGTTCTATAACATTTGAGTCGATTACCATATGCCGGGTATTGATTTCTTCCGATCGAATTTTTGCGATTACTGCAGCGGCATTTTCACCATGGATGGATCCTCCTACGGAGCAGCGTTTCCCTGCAATGTGCGCGATTTTTACAATGGAAGCGCAGGTCTCCATGACAAGATCGTCATCCGGTGATAGGTCCATGGAAGCAGAAAGGTCGCTCCGCGCAGCCGTAACGCGCGAAATTTCTTTCATTTCGGGTCTTTCAATAATTTCGCTAAGATGCTGGTAGCCTGTAATAGTTTCCAGGTTGATTCCTTTTACGAGCTTGCGGTAGCGATGTACCGGAACAAGGTCGATCATGCTTTCTACATACTTTCGTAGAGCGTAAGGTGATTCGATCATGGGGGATATCATTCCCTGCACGCCAAGGATGGAGAGTTCTCGAATGTCGTTTCGTGCTTCCGCACCACCAATTTTTACATAGAGAGGTATGATTCCGTTGGTGATTTCCAGGATCAGTGCGATTTCACCGAAGCTCATATCCTCCACTTCTGTCCCGCTTTTCACCGCCACGAGCCCGGCACTGCGCGTCAACTCTCTGAGTTTGGCTCGAAGTTGAAATATCTTTTGATTTTTCATGGTCTACTCACTTCGACGGAGAGGGTGAAAATCGCTGAAAGTTGCTGTATGCAAATGCCCTTCAGAAAATTTACCTGTACGACGTCCATCTGTTACTATCTATCGTTGAAAAGGTTCTCTGCAATAACCCTTTTTACTGAGCTTTTGACTCAATACAGGGAATTGGTCACATTATGTCCCATATTGTAGGGGCATATGCTGGAGGAGCAAGTAAAGTTTGGTTCACCCGGATAGTTTTTCAGTGGCCTTCAATGGATGAGATCTGGCCATCTTTCAGATGAATTCTGAGTTGTGCGCGATTTGCAAACCCTTCATCGTGGGTAACCATGAGAATGGTAGTGCCATGATTTTTGTGGAAGTCCTCTAAGATTTGTAGAACCCCTTCGCTATTCACCGAATCCAGGTTCCCGGTGGGCTCATCGGCAAAGAGTATATCCGGGTCCATGATCAGAGCCCTGGCAATGGCCACACGTTGTTGCTCTCCTCCGGACATTCGTGAAGGCAATTTGTTTTCCAGACCGTGCAGATCGAAGCGCTTCATAAGCTGCAATGCGTGATCCCTTCGTTCGCGTTCTTTTTGAAGTTTACGCGCTGGCATAAGAATGTTTTCCAGCGCCGTGAGCTCGGGCAGAAGATAGTGAAATTGAAAAACAAAACCCATGCGCTGGTTGCGAAACTGATTCAGCCTATCTGGAAGCATTCGGTGGATCTCTTCGCCCATCAGGTAAGCCTGGCCGGAGGTGAGGGAGTCCAGACCGCTTGATACGTACAGAAGCGTTGATTTTCCTGATCCCGAGCGGCCTGTTATGGAAACAAAATGGCCCACGGGCACTTGAAAGGTGAGGGATTTCAATATCTCCAACGGAGGAGTGCCGAAAGCTTTCACAATTGCCTGGCATTCGATTGCCATCCCTTTTAGTTTACGACGCATCGCGAATTACCTCGATGGGCGAGAGTTTACTGGCCGAATAGGCGGGAATCACACTGGCCAGAGCGGAAGAGAGAGACGTGATCAGAAAGGCTTTCAGATAGATTGTATAGTTCCATGAAACAAGAAGATGATCGGTTCCGGTAGGCGCGCCAGGAATGGTAATTTGCTGAAGATTCCAGCACGCAAAAGCACCCACAAGAAGTCCTGTCAATGCGCCCGCCACTCCAAGGAGCACACCTTGCAATAAGAATAAAATGAGTATATCGCTGTTGGAAAAACCTGTGGCTCTGAGTATGGCGATCTCCCTGCGCTTCTGAGTGACAACCATATTTAGAATGTTGTATATCCCGAAAGAGATCACCAGGATAATGGTAAAAGTGGTTGTGTTTCGCACTATATTCTGTGTAGTGAATATGGAAAGTACCGCTTCGTTGGCCTGGTCCCAGCTCTCTACCTTATCTTTGCTTGTATAGCTCCAATCTTCTGCAATATTTCGCGCTTTCGAAACATCCCAGAGTCGAACGGCAATGACCGATACCTCGCCGGAGGCATGGGTGATGGACTGCACTGTACTGAGCGAGGAATATGCAATGCTGGAAGCGATGATGCGTGAAGCAGGGCGAATCGTTCCAATAATCTTCACACTGGAGATGGAGCCGCTGGGCGAGACCACGTTGATTGTATCGTGAATATGGCTTCCCAATTTTTTCATTAAATCTTCACCGACTATAACCAGCGAAGTGCCTTTTCCCAGATCTGTTAAACTTCCTTCGGTAATGTCATTTTGTATATTCGAGATCTTTGATTGCCGGGATGGTACAATACCAACCAGCGTGCCCGGTATAGAAAACTTTCCCTTTGTAAAGATTACCTGCCGCGAAATCTGGGGCGCGTACGCCTCCACGTCGGGATCTGCGTCCAGCTTATCGTACCAGGCTCGAACTCCTGTGATGCTGACGTTATTGCTTTTGCCTGATGGCGCTGTGAGCCAGAAGACATGGCTGTTTTTAAAAAAAATGCCACCAAAGGTTTCCGGCGAAATGATATCATCCTTAGGACTGATTTTAATATGGGCGTCGTTATTGATCAGTCGGTCCAGAATCTTTTCCTGAAATCCCAGCATTAATCCGGAAAAAGCTACGTAAGCGGCCGATCCCAGCATAATGGCAATAAACGTTAATATAGTTTGCCTGGGCCTTGCAATCAACTGACGTACGGATAAAAACCACATTGTGTTCTCCAGTATTCATCGATCGGGTAGCAGGATTGAATCTCCCTCATTGAGTCCTTCGGTAATCTCTATCCATTCTCCGTTGGCAAGACCCGTTTTTACAGGAACATTCTCTATACGAGCATTTCGCCTCACCTGAACCTGCCCTTTGTGATATGCATTTATGGGGATGATCAGTGCGTTTTCTTTGCGAGCCACTTCAATAGCAATGTCAACAGTCATATCCGGCAAGATTTCCGGAGGAAGATCGGTCGCATGGATTCTTGCAAAGAATTGTCCAGCAGAGGGATAAATCCTTTCCACAGATCCGTGAAAGAGCCGGCCACGAATTCCTTCCACCGATATCTCAACTTTCTGTCCCGGGTGGACACTGAGAGCGGACTCTTGATCCAGCGATACCATGACATATCGATGCACCAGATCTTGCAATGTAAGTATCACAGATCCCGGAATAGCCACCTCTCCGCTTTTAAAAAAGAGCCTTGTGACCGTTCCTGCAAAAGGAGCCCGGAGAACGGAACCCAGATCCAGTGCAACCAGCGCGTCCCCTTTTTTTACAGGATCTCCCTCTTTTATGTAAATGTGAGTAATGCGTTGAGTCAGTCCGACCTTCATATTATAGCTGTTTTCTGACTGAACTGTGCCTAACGCATAGACTGCTTCAACAATGGGACCTCGAACTGCCTGAACCGGTGTCTTCCTCGATTGAAAAAAGATAACTATGGCAATGATGAGAATCAGGGGAATTGGTAGAATCAGGAAGTAGCGACGTTTTACCGGCAGCATCTGCATAGCTGAGGAGTATTTGCTGAATATGCCGGTCTGTCAAGCCCGTAAGCAACTCTTCGTCTGCGGGCGGACCTGAACATGGGGCGTAATCCAATCGGCTTAAGATGCGGGACTTTCTTTGACTTTGAACCGGTTAACCACGGAGAACACATTTAGCGCCTGTTGACGCATATCTTCATTCAACTTCAAAGAGCGGGATGAATCTTCGGCAACGGATTTTGCCGCTTGAGCAATTCCCTGCAGGTTCTCGACAACTTCGTTGGCTGCCTTTGCGGTCTGGGCGACGTTTCTGGCAATGTCTTTAGCTGTTACGGACTGTTCTTCCACAGAAGAAGCAATGATGCCCGTGATACCATTCACCTCATCCATGGTTTTAGAAATTTTGCTTATAGTCTCCACTGTCTCGTTGGTTCTGGCCTGAATCATGTTAATCTGGTCTTTAATGCCCATAGAAGATTCTGCGGTTTGACGTGCCAGTTCTTTGACTTCTGATGCCACGACGGCAAAACCTTTTCCAGCATCTCCAGCGCCCGCAGCCTCGATGGCTGCGTTGAGGGCCAGCAGATTTGTCTGGGAGGCAATGGACGCGATGGATTCAATTACCTGACCTATCTCCGTGGCGCTTTTGCCTAGCTCCGTTACAACCTGGTCAGTCTCTTTGGTGCTACGAACCGCGTCCGTAACCGTTGTAGTGGCATCAGCGGTCTTGCGGGCTACATCGGCTATGGATATGGAGACCTCTTCGATAGAACTTGAGATAGTGCTCAAGTTCTGGTTCATTTCAATACCCGATGCGGCAATGGTTTCCACCTGGCGAGAGGCCTGTTCAGCAGCCGCAGCCATGCTGGTGCCGGCATCGGCTACTTTTTGCGTTGTCTCCACTACCTGCTCTGTTTGTTCCGTGATTTCAATGACGTTCTGTTGAATTCTTGCTACAAACTGATCCAGCCATTTTGATAATTCACCTATCTCATCACGGGATTGGATATTCAATCGCTGTGTTAAATCGGCCTCTCCTTCGGAAATGTCTTTCATACGTTCCGTAGCCTGGCGTATGGATTTAACAATCTGAAGTCCGATCAAGGCAAAGAGAGCAACGCTGATCAAAAGTGAACTGGAAGCGACCAGAACAAGAATTACAGTCTGAATCTGAATTCTACTGGCGGCAAACTGTTCCTCTTGCTCGTTTTGGTCGTTGGCCATTTTTACGACTTCATCAATTTTCTGGCGATGTAGCTTGTAAGCATCTTCCAGTTTTCCAGAAAGAAGCCCGCTGGCAGTTTCCAGGTCTCCTCTCTCAATCGCGGGTATATACTCCTTCTCCGCCAACTGATAGTAACTGTTTGCCGCGGCAAAACTCCCTTGCGTCAGGGTTGTCTTCATCTCCCCTTCGGGAAGTTCTTTTAACCAATACTCATGTCGCTCATAGTATTCTTTTTTGAGTTTGTTTACGAAATAGTCTTTGTCCTCTCGTATTTGTTCAGGATAGCCGGTGTGGTCCCTCATCAAATGCAAAAGCAAATGAGATTCAATGATGTATTCCGGCGGAGGCAGTATGTCAGCTACCAGATCCTTTCCCTGAACGATCTTACGATAAATAGGACCGTTGACTTTCAGTTCACTCAGCGTGACCCATGCGTCAATGGAAAATGCCAGAAACCCGATGGCAACGATTCCCATAGCAATGGCCAGTTTATAAAATATTTTAATATTACTCAATGACTTCAACATCCCAATCCCTCAAAATTTGATTGCACACAATGAAAATTGACCATGATTTCAATATTTTTCACGCAATGTTCTTACGTAAAAGGAGACGAGTATGGATGAAAATGAAAGCTACCTTCTGGAAAAAAACGATTCAAATGGTATAATTTTATTTATCATTGAAGTTTGCAACATTGCATTGAAGTTTAGTAATTTTGCGCTCTGCACACCGTTAGCTTTACGGAAACGTTGGTTAGAAATTTTCCTGAAGCACCGCTGTGGCGGGAAAACGAAAACATGAGCGTTATTAACGATGTATCTGAGAGCTTTACGTCTTTGCTGAGTGGCGGTAAATCAAGCTGTCCGGGATCAAAAATCATTCCGAATTTGTTTGCGTTCAGAACAATCCAGTCTACTGAACCCATTTATCCTGTGCTAATATTTGCAAAAAAATGTTGAATAATTCATCGTGCATACAAAATCTCTCTGTATTTAGAGGTGTAACTAATGTCGAAAATCAAAACGGCTTTTTTTTTATTGCCCGTGGTTCTATTGCTAATGACAGGATGTCATTCGCTATCTGTAGAAGTACAGCCTTATCGCAAGGGAAAAATATTGATCCTTCCGCCACGAGATGTTGTGCAGGATGGAAGATTTCATGAAAAAGGACAGGGGTCCGGTGAACTTTTTCAAGAGGCATTTAAACATGCCTGCGCTGATAGCGGTTTTGAAGTAATTACAACCGATAACCCTCAATTCAATAATGAGGAAATTGCAGACCTTGCCGCAGCAAAAGCTGAGGCCGCGAAGCTGAATGCGGATTTTTATCTGCAGGTTGTACTGGGAGAATTTTTAAATGCTGCACCCTTTACGTTCAGACCGGATTTCGTCTTTCTGGACAAGGCCGCGATGTACGATACAAAAACGGGTGCTCCCGTGTGGCAAGTGACCAAGCGATATTATCTGGAAAAATCCAATATGGGGAATCACCTTGGTCTGATTAAAAAGGATGCTCACGTCGTGGCCGCATCAATCAAGAAAAATGCGGGCAGTTCGCAAGAGTAAAAGTAGACTATTGAGTTTTTAATCTGGCCGTTTTTTCATGGATTTCTGGTAACCGATTTCCATGGAAACGGCCGTGCCGGCAATGAGCTCCGGCTGACGTTCAATAGCCGCTCCATCGGGAAAAATCATAGGTTTTGAACGCATCGCAGCGAGAACAGATTTCAATTTTTTCCCGCTCCCCTCTGCTCAGGTAGTCACGATAACACTGATTGGTCTCCCCCAGCCAGATCTCTTCCACGGTGTTTTCTTTTACGTTGCCTACGGTGGTTCGACCAAAGGCATCCCAGCAACAGAGTATGGCACTGCCGTCGGTCATAAAGTACATCTCTTCTTTGATCTTGGGACAGGGTGCGCGAAAAGGTTCTGTCTGGCCGGTCCAGGGCCATGCATACAACGCAGTGATAGTGGCTTTATCCACATGCTTGCTCCAGAAATTAACGAATTCTTCCTGCTCATGCTTGTTTTCCGGAATATCGATCATTCTTACTTCCACATAGCAGTTGCTTTTCTGACGGTTGCGCTCTTCAACAAAAGATAGCACATCTGCCACAACTTTTTCCAGTTTGCCACCTCGGCCGCTTTTCTTAAAGGTATCTTCTGTGAATCCGTCGATGCTGAATCGCACCCAGTCAATTCCTGCAGCGATCAACGCGGGGACATCGGTACTTCGGTTGAAATTTCCGTTGGAGTTGAATTCAACTTTTGCCGTGGGATCCTGCTTAATATAACGTATTATCTCTGGCATCCGGGGATCGATAAAAGGTTCGTTGACCAGAAATGGTCTGTAAATAATGCCGTGACCTCTGCTCTCGTCGATGATCTTTTTCCAGGTGGAGTCTTCCATATTTCGGGGACCACGATTCATATCTTCGTGGGGGCAGAAAACGCACTTTGCATTACAGATAACGCTGGTTTCAATTTGAATGATTTTTGGAAAGGAAATCATACCTTTTCTCCATTATGTGAATTATTTGATCAGCCGCGCCCAGGTTTTTTTTGATTAAGTTAACAGCCTGCTGTCCGGCTGCTTTTCTCTCGTTTGCATGGGTAATCAAAAACTCAAGCTTTTCTTCTATTTCGGATTCGTTATTTACACAAAATGCGCTCCCTATCTTCATCAACTCCATGGCTTCGAAAGAGTTGGTGTGGCGGGGGCCCACCAGTACCGGTTGCGAGAAAACGGCAGGTTCCATAACGTTATGAACGCCCGAGCTGAAGCTTCCACCTACGTAGGCTATCTGACTCTGCTGGTAGATTCGTGCCAGTAACCCCACTGTGTTGATAATGACTACACGACAGGAACTTCCGTTTCCATTTTTAAAATTGGTATATCGTTCTGTTTCAATACCAGTCTCGTTGAAGAAAGATTCAATAGCACCGATATGGCTTTCGTGAAGCTCATGGGGAACAACAATCAGCAATAGATTCCTGTGCCTGCGCAGCAAGCGCCCCAGTGCAGGTAGCAGGTGTTTTTCGTCAGCCGGCCACAGACTTCCCCCGATCAGTATTATGGAATTCCTTTTTATTTCTGAAAAGAGAGTCACATTGCCCTTTTTCTTAGCCTGTTCTCCTTTGAAGTATACCTGATCGAATCGGGTATCTCCGGTAACGCTCAAGCGATTCGGGTAGGGGAATAGTTTTAAAAAGCGGTCCCGGTCATCGTTGGAAATGGGGAAAATGTAGTCGATGGCTCTATAAAGGTAGCGGTGAAAAAAACCGGCCAGCCCTTTGTTCCGACCTGAATTGATCGACAGAGTGGCTGCGGTAATCGCTACCGGGATTTTCATTTTACCTGCCACATACAGGTGTGAAGGCCAGATATCAAACTTGGAGATAATCCAGAGTTGCGGTTGGATCAGGCGAAAAAAGCGGCGAGCATTGTTCAAGGAATCGATGGGAAGATAGATTTTCAGATCCACATCAGCGTGGGATTTGACAAAATTAAAGCCAGAAGGAGAAAAAAAAGTTACAATGATCGCAATATCGGGGTGTTTTTCCTTGATTCGCTGGATGAGAGGCACAGCCTGTTCCCACTCTCCCACCGAAGAGCAATGAACAAGGACTCTCTTTCCCTTCTTTTTCAGGTCTTCCAGTTCTATTTCCAGATTCTGAAAATAGTGAAGTCTTCCCATTCTGCCCTGGTAAATTTTTTTATCGAAAAGAGAACCTGCGTACATGAACAGATAGTACAGCGGCACAGTGAGCAGGTTATATATCAGAATGAGCAGCAATTGCATGGAAAGATCGAATGGAAAATTTCTACAATGACCCCTGATTACAGGAAATTTCGGGAATTCTATTCCGCTACGATTTCCGTTTCCTCACATTATAAGCACCGGTAAAAAGAGTTTCCAGAGCCTTTACAACCATTCTGGTTGTGATATTTCGCATGCAGCGAAAATGCTTTCTGGGACAGTAGTTCAAACCGTTGTGCGTACAGGGTCTGCAGGGCAGCGGCACCTCTACGACACGGCTATGCTCCTCTATGGGAAAATATCCGAGCTCTTTTGTTGTGGGACCGAATATGGCCACAACCGGTTTTTTCTGTGATTGGGCAAGATGCATCATCCCGCTATCATTGGTCAAGACAATATGACTTCTTTGCAATAATGCCGCAGATTGCAGAAGCGTACATTCTCCCGCGAAATTTACTATAAACCCGGCATCGGGAACCATGTTGCGAATCTTTTCACAGAGCAGTCGATCCCCCGGACCGCCTATGAGACAGATTTTCAGATTGTGTTTTTGATGCATGTGTGCAGCGACTTCGGCAAATCTTTCCGGCAACCACTGCTTATTGAGAAAACTTGCCGACGGTGCAATGGCAAGTATACGGTCACGCAAACCGATTTTTTCTTTTTTAAAACGCGTACCGATATAGTTTGCATCGCCTTCGGTAAAAAATAATTCGGAGCCAAGCCCATCATATGTGATATGAAATCTTTCTACGGATTCAAAGTAACGCAAATAGACAGGTTTGTATTCCTTATAAATATTAATATGAAAATGAACAAGAAGGTTTCGTGGAAAGAGTTGTTTACTATACAGGCCGACGAATTTCGCATTTGTACCCGATCGAATGAATCGACTTCGCATGTTTCTATGAATATCCAGAAACATATCAAAGTTCTGCGCCTGAATATTTTGCTTCAGATTTCGCAGACCTGAAATGCCGGTTCGTTTATCAAAGATCAATAGCTCGTTGATGTGGGGATTGTGGCGAACCAGATCTGCAAACTCTCTTTTCACCGCGAATGTGATATGGGCGGATGGGAATCTCTTTCGGAGGGCGCGTACCAGTGGCGTTGTAAGAATAATATCTCCTATAGAGCTGAGACGAAAGACCAGTATTTTCATACGCTCTTTTTTTTCCTTTGAAGACGTCTCTGACACAACTCTATCCCCCAATTCCACTTTCCCGGCTATTTTTCTGGATAGGGCAATTCTGTCAGTCAGATCTTATGGGTGGCAAAATTGAGATCATAGCGCCAGAGAACTCTTTGCAGAGGAGTTAATTCCCAATGGGTAGTTACAATTTAACTGGTTTAACCAGTCCAATATTGATTGAGCTTTACAGCAGAAATTCAGCGTGAATTTTGTGATCAGGAGATGCTTATGGAAAGATACGAATTGAATCAATATTATTCAAAGATGAAATTCTGGAAGTTGTTTGGCAACCAGATTAGAATCTATGATGTATCCAGGGAAAAACTCTATTTTTTTGTAAAACAAAAGGCTTTCAAATTAAAAGAAGCTATTACGGTTTTTGCTGATGAATCCATGCAGGAAGAGCTGCTGAAAATCGACGCACGCAGTATCATCGACTTCAGTGCATCTTACGATGTGACGGATGTAAAAACGGGCCAGAGAATTGGCACTTTACGGCGGAAAGGCTTGAAGTCGATTTTCAGAGATGCCTGGGAAATTCTGGATTCCAGTGAAAATGTAATCGGTAAAATCGAAGAGGACAGTATGCTCCTGGCCCTGATACGGAGGTTTCTCAGTAACCTGGTTCCTCAAAAATTCAGTGTGTTCATTGGTGAAAGTCAGGTAGCCTTATTCAAACAGACTTTCAATCCTTTTGTTCCTCAGCTTCTTCTGGATTTTTCTGCTGATTTGAATAAGCGTCTGGATAGACGCCTGGGAATAGCGGCTGCGATTCTGCTTCAGGTGATTGAAGGACGTCAGAAAAGTTGATTTTTATTGTCAATCGATT
>JBNLFC010000070.1:0-11186 GCA_050305335.1 Leptospirales bacterium | reverse complement strand
CAAGCATAAATGTAATAAGTATAATTGCGATAAATTCTGTTACGGCTCTGCGCAACCCGGACACTCTCCTATCCTCTCTTCAGTGGGTCAAGATGAAAGTAAAAAATGAATAGAGTCCGATATTGCACTGCGCAAAGTTGCCCAATCCTTCCGCATTACAAGGGCCTGGTTGATTTCCAGCTCAAGCCCGGCATAGTTGCGGGAGAAAGAGCGTCTTAAATAAGTTGTGAATCCGTCGGCAATTCCCCGGTAGGGGTAGTTTTTACGAATGCGTAGAGGGAATGAAACTTTGCCTTTGTTTCGGGGAAAATTCTTCTTGATGGCATTCAGTGCAAAAGTAAGTTTGTGGGCCACTTCTTTCTCCATGGTGGAAGCTGGATCGTAAAGTAGGCCTATGTCGCAGTTGCGTGCCACTCCGTTCAATACAGGTGTGAACGTGTGAATGGATAGGTGAATCACCTTTTTTCTTTTCTTTAAAAGTCTCCTGATCTCTCCTTCCACTGCCTGGCGATAGGGCAGATAATATTTGTCGATGATCCTCTGCTTCAGGTCTGGAGGTGCATTACGTAAAAATTGTGAGTGCAGGCTTCTATGATTTAAGGATCTGTTCAAATCGACGATCAGTCGGCTGACTGATGCTTCGAATAATGGGTATCTACCTTGATTTGCAATCTCTCTGGCCAGAGAGATTGCACCGATATCAAAGGTTGTGTGGGCGTGTAGCAGATCTTCCCATTCGGGAATCCAGATTTTTAGTGCCGCAGGAATTCTGGCGCTGGCATGTTCGCAGGTGATGATAGCCGCAGTCTGTTTCATCCTTGAATTCTAAAGGCTACTCTCTACCGGAATCCAGCAGAGAAACCGACATCTCCCCATTAAATATCCCATCACTTTTGAGCGACTCCGCTACCCCTCTATAAACTCTGCGCAGCACATCACGGTCTACAGGTCCGCTCAGAAAGCCGTAGAAAGAGAGAGCCCGCAAGATACGGGAGGCGAGGGTGCCCCATTCCAGAATAAAACCGATGCGTCTGGCGGAAGCTGGCGATATCCATTGACGGGGGAGAAGTTCTTCGTCCAGCACTCTGCGCCAGAGCTCACGTACCGGAACTGGATATCTAAATCCAAATAACGCCAGGAGGGCTTGAGAGGTGATAATGGCATCTTCACCGTCCATGGTGGAGTTCTGTAGCTCTCGTACCAGCTCGGCCGTGGCAATGTTTGCAAATTGGTTCAAATCGCGCTCTTCAATGAGCCAGCGAATGGTTGCGCAGACAAGATCGGCTATTGCCAGATCTTGTCTGGGGTTCTCCTGAACGTCAATCAGTCGAATTTCAATGGATCCCCTGTCAAATCGTGCCATCGCTCCCCTGGAGTTAACCCAGATAGCTTCCAGCACATCGTCCGCGCCCATGGTGATCAGTTCACGATCAATGGGATCCAGTATTTTTTCCCTGTATTCTGCTTCGGAGAAAATGGCATCGGGCACCACATCCCCGGCGATGACGGGTCTTGTTGCCGCGTTGTTGGTGTAAACAAAGAGCCGTGCGTCCCTGTATTCTGTGATTGCCCCGTCCATTACCGGCGAGGATGCGGCGATTCCAGGGAGGATGGGTAGAATCACGCGTATGGCACTGTGAAGCAGGGCAAATTCTTCATCGGTCTGGAAGGGGAGGTTAATATGCATACTCTGCAGGTTAGCCCATCCATGTCTGTGGCAGTCAAAGAGCTTATGAAATCGTTCATAAATCTCATGCTGGCCATATGGCCACAAATGGGTTTCTGTCCGGGGATTCATGAAAGGATGCATGGCACCGGGAAGAATCATTGCCGCCTTGCTGGAAAGAGTGCGGTTCAATTCGGTCAGAAGGTCTACAAACGAGCCTCCCATCCTGGAGGGTAAGGGTGTCGGTTGAGTTGTTTTCAACTCTACCACATGGCTGACCAGCTCATTGGAAAGTGTAATTTCGCCGTGATCGACCTCGTTATGGATAGTTCCATCATTGGACGTCAGCAGCTCATCTGCCATAGGCACCACCTGGAGAGTGTCCTGGTCTACGATCATATACTCCAGCTCAACGCCGAAACTTTCCATGAATCGAAAGGGGCGATTGTTTTCATGGAGTGGTTTCATCTGACGCCTTCTCTCTGACGTTGCATTCGGTTGAGAAAGACATTCATAACATTGGTGTAGAGCTGGTCTTTCAGGACGACGTCTTCCACACCCGAATCCATACTGGGATTATCGTTGATTTCTATGACATAACACTTCCCATGGGTGAACTTTAGATCGACTCCGTAAAGTCCATCTCCTATGAGATTGGCAGCCTTGAGGGCGGTCTTGATAATTTCCGGAGGTGCATCTGCTACGGAAATAGTATCCACATTCCCATAAGTATCTTCTCCGTTTTTATCACGACCCTGAATTTGCCAGTGGTTTCGGGCCATATAGTAGCGACACACGTAGAGCGGTTTACGGTCTATGATTCCAACTCGCCAATCAAATTCGGTAAAAAGATACTCCTGGGCTATGAAAAGATCTGATTTTGAAAAGAGCTTCTCCGCATACCGTGTAAGCTCTTCGCTGTTTTCAGCCTTCATGACTCCCTGTGAAAAGGAGCTATCGGGTTGTTTTAAGATTACCGGGAATCCGATCGCGTGCGCGATACGCGACAGATTATCTTTGTGAACGATCATGGTCTTCGGAGTTCGAATTTTGTTACGTTTCAGCAGCTCTTCCAGGTAGACCTTATTGGTGCAGCGGAGAATTGAGTCAGGGTCATCGATCACCACCAGCCCCTGGGCAGCGGCCCTCCGTGAGAATCGGTACGTATGATGATTTACAGCTGTTGTTTCGCGGATAAACATGGAATCATACTGCGGGATCCAACCATAATCATCTTTGGTAATCAGTTCAGTCCATATACCCAGCGATTCGGCTGCTTTACGAAACTTATGGATTGCCTTTTCGTCTGAGGGTGGGTACGCTTCGTCTGGATTTGCCAATATTGCCATTTCAAAACGGGGATTTTTTCTTTTTCGCTTTTCCCATCTTTTTGAAATAAAATACTCTCTGGCTGCCTCTTCCACGAAAGATCGATGGTCGTCGGGAATATCATTGCCGGAAATGGGGCCAATGTTTTGAATTTGCCAGCCCGATTGTTGTTTAGCAAAACGGGCGCGCAGCAGCGGGGCTTCGAACAGATTGAAAAGCTTCCGGCTCAGGCGGTCATATTGCCGGGCCACATTCCTGCCAAAGTAGATGCTCAAATCAAAACGGTCCGATTGAAGATGGTGCAGGTTTTTTTGAATGAGCTCGGAGATCTCATCCGATGTAATTCGTATGATAGAGACTGATTTCATGTCCTGGATGGCACTTGTCCACGGCATGGGCTTGTGACCCCGGGCAGCGGCCAGAAGTGAAACGTAGTATCCTGTGCTCTGATAGCGATAGGAGCGACAGAGGTTATAAACGCGAACACCACGCATTACGGAATAGCGTTCGTCCATGAGATAGCTGCGGGCGGAAACAATCTCCACATCTGGTATGTTGAAGCTCCAGTCGGCAGGGTTGTTAACCACGAGAAGTATCTGCATCTTCTTTTCCAGTAGTCGTGAGAATTACCCTGTTTACTCGAGGTTCAATCACAAGTAGATTGGCATCATAGGTGATGATCCCGAGAAGTATGGCATTCATCAAACGATCTATTCCAATAGAGTAATGTTGTTCTGATGAGAGTGGATTGGCACGGTAGGGATCTGAAACCGTTACGGTTCTGCTCTGCTGATCATATCCACTCAATACTACAAAATGTCCGGAAGGAACTCCCTTAACGTCATCCTGTACCACCCGGTCTCCATCCACGTATTCACGTGCTTCTCGATATATATAGGTAGAGGAGAGCCCGGTAAGAATCGGTATGGACCTTTTTAAAAATTTCCGTATGAGTCCGGCATTGAGGTCCTTAAACCGTATTGCCCCTCCCAGAGAAAGAAAGTCGATGTAAGCCATGGACGCTTTTTGCAGCTTGGCATCGCTTTTCGCTTCCCTCTGGGCGTTCAACCGGGCCTTCAAATCGATTCGTGGATTGGAAAACCAGGTAGGATCGAAGACCTGAAGGTTGTAGGTGTAAATCGTAGCGCGAAAACCCTGACGGAGAGCATGTCGGCCCAGGTGTACGGCAAGGGTCCCTCCCTCTTCCAGGCTGGAGACCTCATCAATGATTCGATTGAGTGGAATTGTATTTCCGAAATATTTGTAGACTGCGTGTAAACAGGTTGGCCCGCAGGTGAAGTCGTCAGGTTGGGGCAATATTTCAAGGTGCAATGACGTTTTCATAAAAACGAAATATACACTCCAGTTTTAAACCCATATGCACTGCCACTGAACTGGAAGCTTCGAGCCTGCTACCGGCCCGTTACTTTCATAGTAGAATGCAATGCACCGACGAAGAAATCCTTCTCCGCCGGCGATCGATAAATGGGTCAATTCCTGACAGATTATTCCTCTGATTTCACGAGTTGCCCGCCCTGAATCGTAACCACGTCCGTCTCTGTAACCGCAACGTTCTGTCCGTTATAAGAGAGAGTGCATGAGCCACAAATATACTTGTACGTGTAGCCGGGAATAATTCTAAACGTTATGGGAACAGGCGCTTCATTTCCACCATAAACCATGGTACCGTAAACAGCTGTAATTTCATAAGCCTGATTATCTTTGTTTATCAGATCAGCTGCCGAAAGTGGGGCTGAGATAACAGCCAGGATCCCGAGGATCATAAGAGCTCGTTTCATTAAAGATACCTTCCTGAATACAAGGGGTTTTGAGTGAATTCTGGTAACTCGGGCACTGAAATCAAATAGAAATTTCTATTTTCCAATAAAAAAACCGATTAACGCCAGTTGACGCACAGACCTTTTCGCAAATAGTGAAAAAAGATGCTGCGCCGGTAATTCAAATAACAACAGAGCCCGACTGCCCATTCATCCCCCGTCTGTGTCTCCGCAATAACCACAGCGCGGGGAATGCCCCTACTTTTATGAAAAGGCAATTTTCAAGCATCTGTCAACCATTTACCAGCGCTGCCCGGGCGGCAGCCAGCCTTGCCATGGCTACTCGGAAGGGGGAGGCGCTCACGTAGTTCAGTCCGATTCGATGGAAAAAGTCAATGGATGTGGGATCCCCGCCATGTTCCCCGCAGACACCGAGGTGAATGTCCGGGCGAGTCTGGCGACCTTTGGCCATTGCAATTTTGATCAATTCACCCACACCCTCCTGGTCTACAGATGCGAACGGATTGCGGTCATAGATTTCCAGTCTTAAATAGTCCCGGAGAAACTTGTCCGCATCATCGCGAGAGAAGGCCAGTGTGGTCTGGGTGAGGTCGTTGGTGCCAAAGCTGAAAAACTGAGCTTCCTGTGCTACCTGATCTGCTGTAATGGCAGCACGCGGCACCTCAATCATGGTTCCAACCTGGTAATCGATGTGAAGACTATTTTCCACCATCACCTGACGGGCCACTTCTACTATAATATCCTTCTGAAGTTTTAGCTCTTTCACCTTGCCTACCAGAGGTACCATCACTTCCGGGTGAATTTTTTTGCCACGTTTGATCAGATCCGCCGCTGCTTCAAAAATAGCTCTCGCCTGCATACGGGTGATTTCCGGATAGGTGATCCCCAGACGGCATCCACGATGGCCCAGCATGGGGTTGGACTCCTGGAGCCCTACGACTCGATCCTTGACTTTTTCAAAACTGATGCCCAGTTTGCCGGCCAGGTCTCGCATGTGCTCTTCCGTGTGGGGGATGAATTCATGAAGGGGGGGATCCAGGAGGCGAATGGTTACAGGAAATCCCTCCATGGCTTCGAATAGGCCGATGAAATCGCTTTTCTGGTAGGGTAGCAATTTTGCCAGAGCTTTTTCCCGATCCTCAACTGTATCTGCAAGAATCATCTCCTGCACGGCAACGATTCGCTCGCCTTCAAAGAACATGTGCTCTGTCCGGCAGAGTCCAATACCTCTTGCACCAAAGATGCGGGCAGCTTTTGCGTCACGAGGGATATCAGCATTGGCGCGAATATCCAGTCTGCGTACCTTGTCAGCCCAGTTCATAAACTCTACGAAATCACGACCAATTTCCGATTGTTCGGCAGGAAGTTCTCCGTTGAGTACCTGCCACACCTCTGAAGGCTTTGTATCCAGGTGGCCTTCCATGACTTCTCCTGTGGAGCCATCAATGGAGATTTGATCCCCTTCTTTGAGAGTAACTTCTTCGCCTGTGGGCTTTTTCACAGTCACTTTGATCACATGACCCTCTTCGCTGAAACGGAGGTCACCACAGCCTACCACGCAGGGTTTGTTCATACCCCGGGCCACAACCGCCGCATGGGATGTCATCCCGCCGCGTGCTGTTAAAATTCCTTCAGCTGCCTCCATTCCGGCAATATCTTCCGGGCTGGTCTCCATGCGTACCAGAACACATTTCTGTTTCTTCCGGGCATGGGCCACAGCCTCTTCCGCTGTGAAAACCACGATCCCTGACGCAGCCCCGGGGCCTGCGTTAAGACCTTTTGCCAGAAGTTTACCTTCTTTTATGGCCCGGTTTTTGTCGTCAGAGTTGAAAATGGGTGCAAGGAGGGAGGGAATGGATTCCGGTGGGACCTGGAGGAGGGCTTTGTTCTGATCGATTTTGCCCTCTCTCACCATGTCCACTGCCACTTTTAATGCCGCGAAACCGGTTCGTTTTCCATTCCTGGTCTGTAGCATGTAGAGTTTTTTCTGTTCAATGGTGAATTCAATATCCTGCATATCACCAAAGTGGCCCTCCAGGCGTTCCTGTACCTGAAATAGCTGATGATAGACATCGGGCATGACCCTTTCCAATTCAGCAATGGGCATGGGGGTTCGGATACCGGCCACCACGTCTTCGCCCTGGGCATTCATTAAAAATTCGCCGTAAAATTTTGCCTCTCCTGTGGAAGGATTGCGTGTAAAAGCCACTCCTGTGCCCGAGTCTTCTCCCATATTTCCAAATACCATGGACTGCACGTTCACGGCAGTTCCCAGATCGTTAGGTATACTGTTGATCTGTCGGTAGATGATGGCCCTTTCGTTGTTCCAGGATTTGAAGACCGCTTCAATAGAACGTACCAGTTGATCGCCCACATCTGTGGGGAAGTCCATACCCAGCTCCTGGCGCACCATGACCCGATAATCATCGGCTACCCGGTGCAGATCGTCGGCATCCAGCCCTGTATCATGAGCTACGCCTTTGCGGTGTTTGTGAGAATCGAGGATCTTTTCGAATTTTTCATGCTTCACACCCAGCACCACGTTGGAAAACATCTGGATGAAGCGGCGGTAGGAGTCCCATACGAACCTGGGATTGCCTGTCATGCGAATCATCCCTTCGATGGTGGCCTCATTGAGCCCCAGGTTGAGAATGGTGTCCATCATACCGGGCATGGAGACCGGGGCACCGGATCGAACCGAAACCAGCAACGGTCGATTGGGATCGCCCAGTACTTTGCCTGTTGCGTCGTAAACCATATGGAGTTTGTTCCAGACCTGGTCCATGAGGCCATCTGGGAACCGATTGTTTTGAGAATAAAAATTGCTTGCTCCTGTTGTAACAGTAACCCCCGGAGGGACCGGAATCCCCAGTTTTGCCATTTCGCTCAGGTTGGCACCCTTACCACCCAGCTCCTTTTTTCCAAGGTGACCACCTTCGGCATTTCCTGCTCCGAAGTAGTAAACGAACTGTTCCATCCTCTACATCTCCTCTTTACTAACCACATTCCGATTTTAGTTTTGTAGAACCTATCTCAGATCAGGCTCCATAAGAGCCTGATCTGTTTGCGTTGCCGCGAGCTTATGCTTTCACTTCAGTGAGAGCATGCACGAGCAAAGGCTATTCATAGTGTGTCCCGCAACGTGATGGCGCGCAGGTGAAATTGTCAATCTTCATAATTACTGTCTGAATACTGCTGACGGTCTTTATGCTTCTTTGAGCCTTCGCAAAAGGTTATCATCTTCACCCCCGCCCGGCAATATCAACAGCAATTTCTTTTTCCTCGGGGAAAAGTGATCCATCCTGGACATAGTATATGACGTTATTATAATATTCAGCTCTCCAGGAAAAAGGTTTTCGCTGGTTTTTTATCTTCCAGACTCGATAATCATTTTTTTATCCCATCGGGAAAGAGGTTGATTGCTGATTCCTCCATGCAGAATAGGGAACTATCATGAAAATCCATCCAACAGCCATCATTGATCCATCTGCCAGAATACATGAATCTGTGGAGATTGGCCCCCATTGTTATATAGAAGCGGAGGTGGAAATCGGAGAAGGCACCTTTCTCCAGAGCAGCGTCTATGCAGGGAAGGGGACCGTAATTGGCAGAGAAAACCAGATTTTTCATAATGCTGTGCTGGGAGCCATGCCACAGGGGCGAGGATTTGATCGTACAACACGAGCCAGCTGTATTATCGGGGATCGAAATATCATCCGAGAGGGCTGTTCGATAGCAGGGGGAATTTCTGCAGATACCGGTACCGCCGTAGGTGATGAGAATTATATAATGGGTAATTTTCATATTGGTCATGATTGCTGCATCGGGAATCAGAATACGCTCACACAGGGCTCCATGCTGGCTGCTCATGTTACTCTGGGAAACCGTGTGGTCCTTTCAGCGCTTTCTGCTGTGCAGCAGTTCTGTCGCATCGGGGATCAATCCATGATAGGGGGGCTCACCAGAGTAACCAAGGATGTTCCACCATTCTGTACCGTGGAAGGCAACCCGGCTATCTTTACAGGTTTTAACTCCATTGGATTAAAAAGAGCTGGCTTCTCTTCCGAAATACAGAATGCCATTCGAGAGGCTTATGAGTTAATTTTCTTATCAGGATTGCCCATGGCCAGGGCTGTTACCGAACTGAAAGCTATTGATGACCAGCGTCAGGAGTTGCGTTCTATCGTCTCTTTTCTGGAAAGCAGTGAAAGGGGAATCGTTGAAAAACGATAAGGCCTTGGTGGATCGTCGGTCGGATATAGTGCAAGTAGAGAGATCGTAACCGGTGGACCAATCGGTTTCTAAATGAAATACCAATCAGGAGAAAAAAAATGGAACAGGCAAGGGAAGTGGGTGAAAAGTTAAAAGAAGGTGTAGCACATTTGAAGGATGAAGCTCATGAGTATGCCGAGCGAGCAAGATCCGGGGCACGTGTTTTGCGCGGAAGAGCTGGCGATGTAGGAAGGCATGCCTCGGAACTCATTGATGATACAGCCCTTTTCATTGATGAGAATCCTCAAAAGTCTACTATGATTGCCGCTATGGGCGGTCTTGTGATTGGAATTCTTCTGGGGCTTCTGATACGTCGCGGTGGAGATTGAAAAAACAATCAAGAATGGATGATCCGCAACTTCAAGCCGGGAGCGATCAGGTTGAATAGCCGCTCACTCCCGGGGAAGGAGGCTGTCCGGGGTTATGGACAGCCTTAGCATTTTTTTTGTGAACTTCAAGCGAAGTCGGGATTTCCCCGGAGAAGAGTATGAATACAGAGGACCAGAGCCAGAGTCGTGGAAGGGGATCAAGAAGATCGGTATTTTCGAGATCCAGAAAATCGGGAGAGGGTTTACTCTCTGCGATCCTGAAGATCATTCTGGATCCAGTGGGATGGGTCGAAGATGTTCGGGCTTCCATAGAGAAGGAGGTCCATTACAGGTTAGAGCATCTTGTCTCTGGTGTGATTTTTTTGTTTGCAGGTCTTGGTTTTCTATTTGTGTTTCTTTCTCTGATTACGGTGATGAGCGTTCTGGTTTTGAATCAGTTTTTGAATAACCTGATCCTATCTCTGGGAGCGACCGCAGGTTTTCATCTTATACTGGGGATCGTCAGCTTCCTTATCATGCGCAGAGCCTTCCAACGATTCATTCACCATCCCAGGGATGCCTCGCGTGGTGCTTCCTGAACCACAGGGAGCGCGGATTGCACCAACCCGTAATCTGTGCCAGCGGTGAAAGAGGCCTTCAGGAAGGAGAGACAATACTGGCTCACCATCTACATCAAATTGAAACAATTCTTAATTAACCTGCGTCTATGTTCCCGATTCTAAAAAGTTATAAGTTCCAACCTGTGGAGATTCCTTCCTCTTTCAATACCTTTTTTCAGAGTAAGCTGGCCCTCAGTAAACAGGAGGGGGTTCGCAAGTACAACGAGGAGCGTCTGATCAGGCACAGTAGCGGAAAAAGTGAAATTGCTATTCTCTATATTCATGGATTCGGTGCCTCTCGAGGAGAGGGCGAAGCCGTGATGGATAGAATTGCCAGACAATACAGGGCAAACATCTATTATCTTCGTTTGCCAGGACACGGGACCACACCGGAAGATCAGGCCAGGCACGATTATACCGAATATTTGCAAACAGCGGAAGAGGCGTTGAGTATGATGCATCTTCTCGGAGACCGCTGCATAGTGGCAGGAACAAGTATGGGCGGGCTGATCGCATCGTATCTTGCAGCATGCAATCCTCATCGAATTGATGCCTTGATCCTTGCCTCACCTTTTTATGAGTTTGTCAACCGCTGGGGGGGGCTGACTCTTTTCCCGGGAGGGGTTGAATTGATCAATCTTTTCATGGGGAAGTGGCGCCACTCGGCCAGCGAAAAGGATCCGGCAGAGAGCAACATTCGACTACCAGGATATGATGATCGATGGTATCCTGATCAACTCTACGCTGCGATACGGCCGCTGGCTCGACTGCGCCACTTTGCAGTGAGGCATTCAGTTCTGGGGCGAATTTCGGTACCAACGCTTCTTATGTATTACTACCGGGATGACAACAATCAGGATCATTCTGCGGAAGTGAAGAGCATGGTAAGCTGGTTCCAGCTTTTTGGTTTTATCACCGGACGAGATGCTCACAATCGCCTTGTGAGCATCCCCGATGCCAACCATGTGATGATGAGCAACTATGTTCGCTCCAATCTGGGCAGGGTCGAGTCTGAAATTACCGATTTTCTGGATCCTCTGGTAAGATCCTGGAAACCTGCAAAAGAGTCCAGGAACAGTCGCCGGACTGTCGGAAAGAAAGTGACAGCGGGATAAAAGTAGCGCTCCATGACCATGGCAAGAATGCGGGTTCATGAATTTTCCATTGCACCTGCAAAGCTGTAGTTTGAGGG
>JBNLFC010000069.1:0-11287 GCA_050305335.1 Leptospirales bacterium | reverse complement strand
GAATCACTTCCCGCTGAAAGTCGGTCCCGGAGCCCCACCGAAGACCAGGCCAGGCTCCATGGCAGGGGTTGCGAGACACACTCTTACGATTGTTATACAAATACTATCAGTGATCAAGTCGTTCTACCTCAATATAACGGGTCTCTGGAGAGATAATTTTCGGTGCCGTCTCCTCTCCCAGGCGAATTCTGAAGTGAGTCAGGGTAGGAGGACCCGTAATTTCACCGTCCGCTCCCTTTCTCATAGCTTCCACCGACCACGCAAACTCTCCGACATCAAGGAGCGTGAGATCAGTGATCTCAATATCCGTCCTTCTGGTTATCTTAGTAAATACCTCTGTTCTACGTCCACCTTTGATCTGATAGAGGGTGAATCTGTATTCTTCTGCAGAGGGGGGACCGCTCCATCGGAAGGGCAGTGCGTTCTGGCTGGACATATCTACTGCGGTGCCCCGGGTCGGGAATAGTGCAGTTGGCCGTGCCATATCCTCCACAATGCTGAACTCTTCCACAAGACTTTTTCCCTTCTGCTGGCCATCTGTATCTATGATCTCAACCATCCAGTAGTAGACACCCGGCGCAATATCACGGATGATTACGTCACCTTTTGAAATTTCTGTCTGACGCAGGGGCGGCTGCATAGAAGCTGTTCGGGCCAGCACAAACCTGTAATTGTTCTGTGGTGGCAATGCCCCTTTCCATGCGAAGTGTACTCCGGATGTATCCGCAATGCTTCGTGTGAGAGTCACGCGATGCACGGGATGAGTGAGCGTAATCTGCACATGATCTGTAATGCGGAATTGCCCTGAATCGGAAGGCCTCGATAGATTACCTTCTTTCGTTTTGCTGATGACTCTCCAGTAATAGTCGCCAGCTGCAAGTGGTCGTTTGATGAGTATGGAATTCCCCTCTCCGGTTTCTCGAATAGTGGAGGAGGATGGGAACTGTGCACTGGAGGAGATTTCCAGAATGTTGTTCTCAGCCTCCCGATCTGATAGCCAGCTGAACAGAACACCTTCTTCCGTGAAAGTTGCTGCATAGAAAATGCGGTTATTGTCTGGCTTGAGGCGTTCAGGTACGGCGATTTCTCTTTTTTTCTGAATGGAAAAGCTTCTTACGTCACTGGTTCGTGAATTGCCTGTGAGACGATCTTTTGCAATAATGCGCCAGTAATAAGTTCCTTCGTCCATTCTTCTGGCAATGGAAGATGTCAGACTTTCGGTCGTCTCCGAGATATTTCGAAAATCGGGAGTGCCGGATATCTCCAGGCGATAGCTGGAAGCCAATTCGTCCTGTGTCCATGAAAAATTGACGTAGGGGTTTTCATCTAAGTATTGAATAGTTGCCCGGTTTAACGGCGATGTAAGACGTACAGGCTTTTCTGAAATGACCGTGAAACGAGAACTTGCAGATCGTTCTATCTCTCCGCTTTTAACCGTCATGCTCACTCGCCAGTAATATGATCCTTCGGGTAACGCAACACCGGCCTGCCGCGTGCGAAAAACGCGACTGTAAGATTTTACCCGGAATTCAGGATCTTTGCTGATCTCCAGGAGTGACGGAGCACTTCCATTGGTTTCCCAGCGAAAAGGTATCTCGTTTTCTCCCTGCGCCAGGATCAACCTTGATCCCGGGGAAGGAGAAACGGTTCGAACCTGGATGGCACTCACCTGAACATCCTTTCCGCTGGAGAGAGATGCCCTTTCATTTTTTTCCACTTCCACTTTTTCCCCGCCGCTGGATTGAACCTCCGCCTTTCCGCTGTTGACGACAAGGTTCAGCTTTTCGCTTTTCGGATCTGTATCTTTGCTTATTTGCAGGTCTCCTCCGCCTTTTACATCGATTGTCTGTTCACCTGCACTGATGGATAGATTGGTCTCGTGGCCAGTGCCCACAACCTGAACAGAACCTTGCTTGAAGCCAATGTTTGTATTGTTCTTTTCAATATTGAGGACGACCATGGTCTGTGCATCCAGATCGATTTTTGTTCCGTCATTCAGAAGTAGAATAGCTTCGGAACTGGTGCCAGTGCGAATGGTGTCTCGATTGTAAAGTGGTACGGCGTTCTCCATATTCTCCCAGATCACCTGGTCTGAATATTTCCGTTCGGCTCTGTTGCGTTTCAGAATTAATTTACCGACTACTTCATTGCCTTCGGCAGAGATTCGAAAATTCATCTCATAGTAGAGCCAGCTCCCAAGAAAGAAAAGTAGCGCTACGACAACACCCAGAAAAAGAAGTTCATTTTTCGAGTATCTCATACTTCTCTTCTTTGTCCTCTTCCAGAACGTTTGACTTCAGTTGCTGCATGGTTTTTTCATCCATGGAGATTCCCACCATAGCCCTTACCTCGTTCAGGTTGGCCGGGCAGTCCGGGTCATCATTGCGGCCAACGACAGCATAGATCATCTGAGGTTCCGATTTCCCTTTCACCCGAATGGCTGGCATCGGTTCCACTTTAAAAATATCCATTACCTGGTTGAGGGCATCCTGAGATATGAGAATATCTGTGTGGAAAGGTTTATTCAGAGATTCGATGCGAGAAGCAAGGTTCACCGCATCGCCAATGACGGTGAACTCCAGTCTTTCTTCTGATCCAATCTGGCCTGAAATTACATGGCCGGTATTGATTCCGCAGCCGAACATCAACTTCGGTTTTTCACCATTTTTTCTGCTGGCATTGTTGTTTATTTCAATCAGCGCTTTGCGCATTTGTAATGCGGAATTAACGGCATTTTCCGTATCATTTCCCTGAGAAATTACAGCCCCCCAGTGGGCCATGATTGCATCCCCGATGAACTTATCTACCACTCCATGGGATTGGTTTATGCAACCCACCATTTCAGTGAAGTATTCATTCAACAGTTCCACAACACCCTCCGGTGTCATTTTCTCCGACATGGCTGTGAAATTGCGCAGGTCGGAGAAAAAAATCGCGGCATGCTTCTTTTCCCCTCCCAGCTTAATCTCGCCTCGAAGTACTTTTTCGGCAATCTCCTTATTCACGAATTTGCCGAAGGCGTCTTTCATTTTCTCTCTCTCTTCCAGACCCCGGGCCATATTTACAAATGACTCGGTCAATATGCCAACTTCATCGCCGGAAGTGGACCGAATATCCACGTGATAGTCGCCCGATTCGATTTTCTTTGTGGCCCCCACCAATCGTACAATAGGAATGGTAAGCGCTCTTCCGAAAAAGAAGATGATCAGCACGGCCAGAAGAACCATAATGCCCATGATGATCATGTTCCTGCGTTGAATACTGTAGACTGCAGCGAAGGCTTTATCGCGAGGGACTGTGGAAATGATCCCGAGACTGGAAAGGTTAATTTTTTTAAAGGATCCCATTAACACTACTCCCGAGGGATCGGTAAAAACAATTTGCCCGTTGTCCAGTTTTGATTCTAGAAGCTTCTCTACAATTTCCAGGTTCTGAAATGAGGTACGTGTCACCAACAACCTTGAGTCAGGGTGAGCGATTACCTCTCCTGAGTTGTTTACCATGAATGTTGTGATCAGTCCGGAAGAGCGGAAGCTCCCAAGGATCGTTCGTGGATCGATAACAACGATCAAAAAGCGACCGGAAGTATTTTTCTCTACCGGTGTTGCGATGGCATGAAGTGGGATAGGAGAGCCCGGGGAGATATTCTGAATGCTGGTGGCACCTCCCGCTGCGACAGTGAATCGATTCTCGTTGATTTTCAGTAAATTGTTGAGAGTCTCCTCAGAGAGATTCAACTCTGCCATATGTCCATAGTTGTAGAGTCGGTCAACGATTCTATAACCTGCTCCATTCTCGCCAGGCAGGGCAAGCCCCACGAAAACGATATCCTGATTTTCCTGGAAAAAGTTGCCGGAAGTGCGACCATAATTTTGCCCGATTCTGGCTCTGGCGATCAATCGACTGCGAAAGATCAACGTTTGGTACTCTAGCTCCATTTTCTGGGCAATGGCTTCGGTCAGTGCCAGATTACTTTCCTGAACTCTCGCCTCACTATCCTGTTTGAAAAAGTAGGAGGCCAGAAAAATCATACCGGACATGGAAAACAGGATGATAGTGCTGGTAATGGTAATGAGCTTACTTTTTATCGAAAACTTCAGACCGCTGGAAGGAGCCGGCCCGGTACTATAAGAAGCGGTTTGAGCATTCGATGGCTTTGTTTGTGCCGGTGTCACTTCGCCTGTTTCGCTCTTTTTCATCGACTCCGCCGCTGCCGGGACTCCAGGATCAAAAGCTGATCGCTTGCTCTCGCTGGAAGAGGGGGAGGGTTGAACATTTGCATCCGGTGGAAAGTTTTCAATCAGGGAAAGGTCCAGATCCAGATCCATTTGCTCGATTGCTTCCCCATGGAAAGGTATTGGGGAAGTCTCTTCTTTAATTAGAGAAGAAGAAAGCTCGCTGTCACTGGATTCAATGAGACCGGACGTGGGTGATGGTGCTTCTACTTTCTTCAGAGGCGCAACAGGTATAACGAAACGGTCCGACAGGCTGCTGGAAGTGATCAGACCTTGCAGATATTCGTTATAAAGAACCAGTCTATGCTCGGGTCTCAGTGCGGAAGCCTCGCCAGTGATGAACTGGTTTGCACGGGTAGCACTCATAGCGGTTTTTCTGGACAGAAGGAGAGAGGAGAGCAGGAACGAAGTATCGAAACTTTCCGTTGGCTTGAAGAGCAGCTGAGCAGCACTGTTTTTAAGCCGTCTGCGAATCAGTGCTGCCATCTTTTCAACGAAGAGAAAATCGTTGTTCCGGTAACGATCTTGCGGCAGGATGAATAGATTATAACCCATCTGAGTGAGCTTGTCGATGAGTGTGCGATCTGGAATTCTGTCCTGTGATGTGAATAGATAGATGTCATGAATTCCTCGAATTACCCACTGGCGAATCTGGTGACTCAGCTCCGTCATCAAATCATCGACCTTGCTTTGTGGATCGGTGATATCCGTTTGAAGGGACTCCACATAGAGTGGCTGGCAGCCTTTGATCAGAATTCTATTTCTCATGAACCAATCCTTTTGGTCGACATTATATAGCTAAATCAGCGAATGAATAATCTAAATATACTATCGGTATAGCATATTCGAAAACTGCTCAATCTGTATAAAGGAAAAAAGCAAAACAAGGGCACGGGAAAATGTACTTTTTGCGTTTCCAGTCTTTGACGTTTTTCGTTAAAAAAGCGTTTGTTCATGTAAAATGAAAAGGTGTAGACGATCTCCGCGGGGGAGGAAGATCCTACTGTTGTACGCCTGTGCACGATTTTCTACCGAAAACCGGGCGGCGATGCGAACGCGTGAGAGCTGGCATTGGAACCGGTTCTCACAGGTATGAATCAAGGTACGATGTACCGAATTCTTTCGAGATATCCATAGGTGAGGTAGCCACATATGATCGATTTAAAAGGAAAATCAGCCGTGATCACAGGCTCTGGAAGGGGAATCGGCAAAGCCATTGCCGCAAAACTGGCACTTCTGGGCGCTTCTGTAGTGATCAGTGATGTAAATGAAGAAGACGTCAAAGCAGCAGTAAAGGAGATCAACAGTTTTGGCTGCAAGGCCATAGGCGTAAAATCCGATGTGACCAATCCGGATGATGCTGAAGCATTGATTCATCGATGTGTTGAAGAGTATGGTAGTCTGGATATTCTTGTAAACAATGCTGGTATTACCAGGGATACATTGATCGTTCGTATGAAAAAAGAGCAGTGGGATCAGGTTTTGCAGGTAAATCTGACAGGAACTTTTTTGTGTACTCAAGCTGCCTTTAAAGCCATGCTAAAATTGAAAGCTCCCGGCTCCATCATCAATATATCGTCCATTGCCGGTGAAAGGGGGAACTTCGGTCAGACCAACTACGCGGCTTCCAAGGCCGGTATTATAGGTTTCACAAAATCTGTGGCTGCGGAAGGGGCCTCCCGTGGAATTCGTTGTAACGCAATCGCCCCCGGTCTCGTCAAAACAGGCATGACTGACGCGATTCCGGAAAAAATTCGGGAGGAAATGGTGTCCCATATCCCTGTAGGGCGAATAGGTACTCCTGACGATATAGCGTACGGAGTTGCATTCCTGGCGTCAGATAACGCATCCTACATTACGGGCATAGTACTGGATATCAACGGTGGAGGCCATCTGGTTTGAAGAATCGAACAAAAATTGCCAGATTCAGCTAATAGAGAGCAGGCACCCCGGTTTGAAAAAAGATACATTTTTTCTTTTTTTCACTATTTTACACTTGCTTCAAAGGGGGATTTGAGGATTCTGCGATTACAGTCCCGATATCTGGAGAAGGCTTGTGCTGCGGCTCAGATCTATCTGGATGCGTGAGTGTGCAACAGGAAGAGTCAACGACTCCTGTTTTCTCCTTCCCGTGGGGGAAGGAAACGTTTTAGATTTTTTTTAAGAAAAAAGTGGAGGCCAATATGGCTGTTGATTTTGAAAAAGTGAAGGCAATTATTGTGGAGCAGCTGGGTGTGGACGAAGGCGATGTTACACCGGAAGCCCACTTTATTGATGATCTGGGAGCCGATTCACTGGATACGGTGGAATTGGTAATGGCATTGGAAGAGGAATTCAATATTGAAATTTCCGATGAAGATGCTGAGAAAATACAAACGGTCGGAGATGCTGTGAAGTATATTGAAGAGCACGCCGCCTGATCTTTTCTATATGTGTCGGCCCGGTGTCGGACCGACACATATAGATATCTGCGGGTCAATATCCTCAGGCAAATGGATGGTGTTGGAAACCCGATCATGAACTCTTCCTATCATTCGAATTCTCGAAAATCTTCACATTTGAACTCCAGCAGAGTCAAGGAGCTGGAAGATTGGTTACAGAAATACCAACTTTCTTTCGAAGATCTCTCTCTTTTTCACCTGGCCCTGACCCATAAGAGCTTTAACAACGAATCCGAGCATTTTTATGGAGATAACCAGCGTCTGGAATATCTAGGTGACTCTGTTCTGGGCTTAATCATCAATCGCTATTTATATCTCAACTATCCAGACTACCGGGAAGGAGAGATGGCCAGCGCTAAATCCAGGCTTGTATCCGAGGCCGCGCTGGCAAAAGCTGCCCGTAAAATCAAGCTGGGACCTCTGCTCTGGATGGGAAAAGGGGAGAACAACTCTGGCGGTAGGGAGCGATCCTCCAGCCTGGCCGATGCTCTGGAAGCAGTTCTGGGGGCAATCTATCTTGATGGTGGCTTTGAGACAGCCCGGGACTTTTTGCTTTCGATCATGGAGGATCAGCTGAAAGCAATCCATGAACCGCGCAAAGAGCGAGACTCAAAAACCATACTGCAGGAAGCTGTGCAGAAAAAGCATCACACTTTACCGGTTTATGAGTTAATTTCAGAGAGTGGACCGGACCATGCTAGAGAATTTCTCATGAAAATCACAATCAATGGCAAGGAATGGGGAAGGGGAAAGGGGAGTTCACGAAAAAAAGCGGAGCAGCACGCAGCCAGAGAGGCTCTTTCCAGATTCCATAATTCCTGATTGAGGCAGAGGGTTTCCTTCAGACAGCATAAATCAGCGATGATCTTGCCTCATGGAGTACCCTTCTCCAGAATGACCGGTAAAACCAGACAAATCATCCGGCAGAGATCATGTTTGTCTGGAACCATGTGAAAACAGCGGCGGCGGTTATGGGAAAGGAACTTATAGCAAATCAAGTGAAAATGTTGGACCCTGTCCATGTGAAAACACCCGACGACGGGGGCTATGGTATTCACGTGATGGAAGCCTGGCCCGATGACCTTTCCCGGCGTTTGAAAGCAGTCGTCGGGAGTGATCGTTTTTTTTTAATCACGGAAGAGAGGCTCAAGAATCAGGTAGTCACCCCTTTTTTAGAAAAACTTCCTCTACCCGATTCCCGTATCATCTATATTCAGGGAGGGGAAAGCAACAAACACCTTTCGCGTCTGGATGGGATTTTCAATTCTCTGATCCTTAATGGAGTGGATCGTTCTTCTGTGATTCTGGCTCTGGGAGGCGGAGTGGTGGGAGATCTTGCTGGATTTGTGGCCGCCACTGTACTCAGGGGAATCCCTTTCGTTCAATTCCCCACGACGCTTCTGGCAGCGGTGGATTCCAGCGTGGGAGGTAAAGTTGCAGTAAACGTAGATTACGGAAAAAATATGGTGGGTTCATTCCACTATCCTGCTGCTGTCTATTTCGATACATCTCGATTGCAGACCCTTCCAGATCGCGAATGGAGTTGTGGCCTTGCAGAAATGGCAAAACATGCATTTATGGACACCGCCCTCTTTGAACTGACTGCCAGATATGCAAAAGAGTTACGAAACGCAACAAGTCCCATATTGCGGGAAGTGGTTGTTGAAAATATTCGATTCAAATCCTCGGTGGTTTCGGAAGATCCTACAGAAAAGGGACGGCGTGCCATCTTGAACCTGGGCCACACCACTGCCCATGCGATTGAGTCCATCACCCGGTACGCAAAATTTAACCACGGGGAAGCCGTGGCCAGAGGACTGGTGACCATGTTACTTCTTTCTCAAGAACTCCTTGGACTTTCCAGATCCGGTATAGATCAAATGTTTGCATTGCTTAAAAATCTATCTCTGCCCATGGATACCTGCGGTCTGGAAGGACCGGAGTTATTCCAGCACACGCGGTTTGATAAAAAAAATCAGGCTGATCGTACGCGCTACGTTTTGCTAAAAGAGTCTGGAGTTCCGGTAACAGGCGTTGAGATTGACGAAAAGAGTTTTTGTAGAGCCTGGGATATGCAAAGAAAGCTTTTCGGTTAGCAACAGACAGCTAAATCCCCAGGCTTGTTCCAGCGAAAAGCGCTGAAAGGAGCCGGGGGGCTGACAGGAGGGCAAAATGGCCAGAAAAGAGGAATCGATTGCCACAAATGAACCCCATATCCTTGTAATAGAGGGGCCCAACCTGAATCTTCTAGGAGAGCGTGAGCCCGGCATCTACGGTCCCATGACTCTGGAGATTCTACACCTCGCGCTGGAGGAAGAGGCTCATCACATGGGGGTAAAAATCTCTTTCTTTCAGTCCAATCATGAGGGAGCACTCATAGATCGAATTCATGATGCAAGGGTAGAGGGGGTAAATGGCATTATTATAAACGGGGCCGGGTTGAGCCATACTTCGGTTTCTCTCCGTGATGCACTCAGCGGTGTGGCTCTGCCCTATATCGAAGTCCATATTTCCAACGTACATAGTAGAGAAGAGTTTCGTCACTACTCCTACCTGAGTGCAAAGGCAAGCGGCATCATCGTTGGACTGGGGGTAGATGGTTACAGGCTGGCACTGCTGGGGATGGTCCGTATTTTGCGCCCCCCCGAAAGGGATTGGAAGGGTGAAAAGATGCCTGAGTAGCAAGAAAGGGTAAATTCCCTTGAGAAAAATAGTTGCGGAATGAAAAAAAAAAGTGTATCAGTACTGTAATACCGTCTTTCGGAATGGTCGACTGATATAAGAGATACGGAGGATCAGGCAATGGATGTGAACGGAGTCACAATGCCTGTGCCAAACCCTGTCGGAATGCATCGGGCGGACCCGGAAACGGTTCTCCAGAAAGGCGAGAATCGTGGCACGGAAGCCGCAGCCGGAACTCCAGGACAGAAGGGTGAGGTATCTGCAAGTCAGGCAGAAAAATTGAAAAGAGAGAGAGCCGCTCAACTGGAAGAGCTGGTATTGAAGCCCAATGCCCTTACTTTTGAAGAGCGGATGAAGCAGGTAATCAGTCTGGATGACATGAAACGCTTACTTTATCTCTATAATCCCTATAAAATGCGGGAATGGAAAAGCGATGCAGAGGTTTCTCGAGGCACCTTGATTGATATGAAGAGCTAAACGCGCCGGACCAGAAGGCCGGCCTATTTACGTTTCAGCATGGAATCAAGGTCTCAGTTTTACCATTCGTTCCGCAGAGAGTTCGGATTCCCCACCATGAGTGGTATAAGCTGAGACCGCAAAAAAATAGGTGTTCCCCCCTGTTAATACAGGCATTGGAATGTGCAATACCTCCCGGTGAATAGCATTCGCAATTAGATCATTGTTAATTTCAATGCGGACCTGCTGACCGATTCTATGGGTCAAAGTTGTTCGATTGGTTTTTTCCTCACGAATCTCATCGGGAGTCATTAATTTCTGCTGTCGATAGCGAATGGGTTCACCGGTTAAAAGATATTTTATTTTTCCAACGTATTCACCGGGCTTTAATCCAAAATAGATGATGTAGCCTCCATCGCTTTGAATTGCCGGTTCCGGATTTCTGTTCCAGGCCAGCACGATTCTATTTCCTTTCGACAGCTCATTGATACAATGTAGATTGCCGGGTCTACCGGGTGTCTGGTCTCGATCATAGCTAATTTTTACCTCTTTGAGGACGGGAGAGACATTGCCAGCAGGATCGGCTTTGAAGACAGCCTTCCATTGCAGGAAAGAGACTGGATGGTCACTTGTGAGTCCCCTTTTATCAACGGGTATATACGGTAGATCTCGTTCTGGCGTGTTTCGAGCAAAGGGCTTATCGCTGAAGCGAACGTATAGATCCAGCATACTTCCTTCTGGCTCTTCCGCAAGATAGTCCAGAGAAATTCTGCCTGATCTATATTTGCTATCGGGAGTGAGCACCGGAGAACTCACCATGCCTGTCTCCTGTTGGTAAGTCATCATTTGGTAGTTGAGCCTCAATGGTCGGTAGGGAGTATTATGCAGCAAATGAGTCTCTTCCCGTGAAATGAATCTGTTTTCTACGATAAAATCATCCAGAATCGCTGAAAGGTGCTCTGCAATGACCATAGAGGAGCGATCCAGTGGGTGGAAGCGGGCAATGACATTGCCGTCTGGCAACATGATCCGTCTGGAGGTGGATTCCTGTCCGTTTACATACAGTATGCTTTCCGACCGTGCTGAGTTATAACTGAATGCAATGTGAGTCCATTTATGGAGTGGGATGGCTTCCCGGGAATGGAGCTGGAGAGAGTGGAAAATGCCGTCCGGATCTTCAAATAGATTTTCCATATCGACCGTGAGTCGTTCGTCATGAATTCCAATCTTCATACCTTTGCGTATACTATCCAGCTGGGCCATTTTTTTGAAGATTGAGTTTTCTTTAAAGTAGTGACCGGGTTTAATCCAGAACTGGATGGTGAAGTCACCCAGTTCATCGACAGCCGGCCAGAGTTCTTCTGGTGAATAAATTTCAATGCGGTTGGCTGTGAGGTTAAAAAGCGCCCCATGTCTGCCATTTCTGGCATCTCCGCTGGAGATGTAGTTTGCTTTTTTAATACGATAGTGACC
>JBNLFC010000068.1:0-11292 GCA_050305335.1 Leptospirales bacterium | reverse complement strand
GGCAGAGAGAAACACCGAAGACGGCATGAGTATGATTCAGACAACCGAAGGGTATCTGCAGGGGGTCTCCGACATTCTGCAGCGCATCCGCGTTCTGGCCATCCAGAGCTCCAACGGGGTCTACAGCGCGGCCGACCGCCAGTTGATCCAGGTGGAAGTATCGCAGATGGTAGATGAAGTGGATAGGATTGCCTCTCAGGCAGAGTTCAATAAAATGAAACTGCTTCAGGGTCAATTTGCCCGTGGGTCTCGTGTGAGTTCCATGTGGTTCCATATTGGTCCCAATGAACACCAGAGAGTTAGAGTCTATATCCAGACCATGTCTGCTCGTGCATTGAACATGAAGCGAGCCGACGGTTCCATCCTGACGATCTCCACAGCTGAGTTTGCCAACAATTCTGTTGGAGTTGTGGATGCAGCCTTGAGTCGCGTTGCCAAGCAGCGTGCGGACCTGGGTGCTTACTACAATCGTCTGGAGCATACAGCGAAAGGGCTTATGGCTTCGTATGAAAATACGCAAGCTGCAGAGTCTCGTATTCGTGATGCGGATATGGCGGAAACCTCTGTTATGTTCACAAAAGACCAGATTCTGGTGCAGACCGGAACGGCCATGCTCGCTCAGGCGAACATTCGACCGCAAACCGTATTGCAACTGCTGCGTTAACATAAAGCGTTTTACCCTTATTAAGATCTACTTCCGGCGGGCCTGCAATCTTCCGGAAGTAATCTCTTTATTTTGCAAAGAGAGGATCGGGATTCTGGTAAAATACTTGAGGCTCCGGATGAACGATGCGGGGCAATGTTGCGGAAAGTTGCAAGGGAATGATTTTTGCGCTCTCTCTTCTGTCGATTTGTGAAAGTCGTCAGCAGGGGGGGCGCAAAACGCAACATTGGATTCATTCCGATTGTTGCGTGGCCGCGCTCTTTTGTTTGCTTCATGATGAGGCTAATCATGGGCAAAGGAGTGCACACAGATGATTATCCGACACAATATGAGCGCCATAAACGCTCATCGGATGTTGAAGTTCAACGAATGGGAAACGGACCGTTCGATGGAAAAGCTAGCCTCGGGTATGCGGATCAACCGCGCCGGGGATGATCCATCTGGATTGGCCGTTTCGGAGAAGATGAGAACCCAGATTCATGGGTTGCGCCAGGCCGAAAGAAATACAGAGGACGGGATGAGTTTTATTCAAACCGCCGAAGGCTACCTGATGCAACTGACTGATATCATTCAGAGAATCCGGGTTCTGGGGATTCAATCCTCCAACGGAGTTTATGGGCCCGCGGACCGCCAGCTGGTGCAGGTGGAGGTATCACAGCTCGTGGATGAGGTGGACAGGATTGCGTCTCAGGCAGAGTTCAACCGGTTTGATTTGCTCCGGGGCAGGTTTGCCGCTAAATCGCGGACAGGCTCTATGTGGTTTCACATGGGCCCGAATGCGCATCAGCGGGAAAGGGCTTACATTGGCACAATGACAGCCCGGGCTCTTGGATTCAAGCGAGCCAATGGGGGAATTATCTCCATCTCGACTCCGTCACTGTCTGATGCCGCTATAGCGGTAGTGGACGTTGCCCTTGGAAAGATTATGAAGCAGAGAGCAGATCTGGGAGCCTATTACAGTCGTCTGGAGCATACTGCGAAGGGGCTGATGGCAACCTATGAGAATGTTCAGGCTTCAGAATCGAGAATCAGAGACGTCGATATGGCGGAAGAAATGGTGCGTTTTACCACGCACAAGCTTCTCTCTGAAACAGGTATTGCCATGCTGGCTCAGGCAGGTGTCCGCCCCCAGGCGGTTATGAACCTGCTCAAGTGAACTGGCGAAACCACCGGAGGGTTCAATGAGGCTTATCCTATCTCATTTTACCCGACCTTTATACCACCACCCGGGAGGAATCCCGGGTTTTTTTTTCCGATGGAATCGCCCTTTCCGGTCACAATATCGGTCTTTTTTCTGCACAAATAAGGGGAGTCTGGTATTTTTGCCCGCTATTCATGCAATGTTTTTTGCCGGAAATTTTGGTTCAGTCCTGGATTGCCGGAAAAACGGCAATCCAGGACTGAACCCTGTTCTTGCAGGCAGGTGAAGACGTTAAGTTTTTGACGCTTTTACGATCAGTGGCTCTCCATCCTTTGCCAGAAAAAGAGAAATAACAATCTGGAACCTTCGGAATGCCGGAAGCAGACTTGCGGTTAGCGTGTTTGACTCGAAATAGGGTAAAAAGTCCGGGAAATGAGTGGTTCATCGGTAGTTGCCTCATACAGCCTTGTTTGCCGACCCCCTTTTTTTACCGGGGAAACAGCCTTTTTTTGAGATAGCGGGAGTGGCTGCTAACGAAGAGGTGATTTCAATGAGATAACGCTCATCCTCTTTTGAGTTTTTTGCAAGGTCATGAAAATGTCAGAAAATAATCTTGACGTTCCATTGGACCGGTCGGATCTGTTGAAAGCTGATTCAACCGGATGAGGGTATTTGCGTTTTACTCTATGTTCATTCGGTCGATGGTGCGTAAATTCGATTATCCGGCTTTGTGCACCCCGATCTGCCGATTAACGGACCATGGTCCGCCGGGTAGAATCATTCTAAAGAGCTCATCTCAAAAACCTCTCCATAGGTTCTGGGAGTAGCTCAAAATGAGAGAAGAGATGAATTTCGTGCACTGACCATCACCGTCAGGATTCAGGAGGAGGAGATCGCATGAGAAAGAGAATTGTCATGCTGGCGAGTCTATTGAGCGCCATATTCGCATCGTCATCGGTATTCGCGTATGGTCCTCATACTGCGCTGGATTGTCTGGGATGCCATGACCCGCACTATGCCAAGGCCCAGAAAATCTTTAAGGTAAAAAACGAGGTTATTGTAAACCCGAGAACAGGAGACAGAATTGATGACGTTTCTGCACTCTGCCTTGGTTGCCATAACATTCCCCAATTCGGTGGCGCGGGTATTAAACCCATTCACCTGCACATGACGCACCCGGTGAATGTCCTGCCCAATACAAGAATTGCTAACGTTCCCCATAAGCTATTGCGTAAAAACAAGCTGCAATGTGTTAGCTGCCATGATCCACACCCCTCCAACCCCAACTGGAGATATCTTCGTGTTGATACTGAAGGGGGAACCAAGGTAGGAAACTTCTGCCAGATGTGCCACCCTGCCAAGGCAGACTCGGCATTTTATGGCGGATCACAAAAAGATATCCAGGTCTTCACTTCCATGAACGAAGCAGTGGGACCCGGCAACTATAGCCCATGGGAAGATAGCTTCACGGCTGCCAATCCCACTCCTATTTACATCCATCCACTGGGAACCTGGCCCAACAGCATTGCGCCCGCTTATCCCACGGTGGCAACTCAGCCATGGATTTACAATCCTCCCGAGGATCGAATTCCTGACGAGTTGAAGAAAGCTATGAAAGGCGAAACTCTGGCGCCAAATGCAGAGCAGCAGAAGCAGCAAGAGTTCAACAAAGGTACCTATGAGGAGCCACATCCAACCAAAGGACCTTATGTGCGCGATCTGGAGAGACAGAGAGCAGCAGGAGAAGCAGGAACTCAACCGGCAGCAGGACAACCTGCGGAAACTCAGCCAGCAGGAACTCAACCGGCAGGACAACCTGAAGGAACCCAGCCAGCTGAAGCACAGCCTGAGGGAACTCAGACCGAACCTGCAGGAGACAACACAGCTGAACCTGCTGCGGATGCAGGCAATCCGCAGTAATGGATAGACGCTGTTTGATGAATGTCGAGATTTTGTGTCTTAGAAAAAACGGAGGATCCAATCCTATGAAGAAGTTACTTGTAGCATCGCTCGTTGCAGGCGCTTTTCTGATTACCGGCAACGTGTTTGCTGCGAATGGTAAAGCAATCTTTCAAAGCAAAGGTTGCACTACCTGCCACAACCCAACCAAAGATCAGCTGGCAGCTGGTCTTGGGCCATCGCTGAAACAGGTCGCCGCGAAGTATAAAGGAGATGAAGCAGGTCTCGTGAATTTCCTTTCCAATAAAGGAAAACCACGAGTTGCTCCTGACAAATTCCCCATCATGCAAGGTCAACTTGGCATGCTGGCGGGAACTCCTAAGGGAGACCTGAAGGCTATTGCAAAATTCATCCTGTCACACTGATAGTTTTTTTGCAAAGTAGCAGACCCTGAGATGGGTTGGCAGAGGGCGGACTCGTGAAAGCGAGCCGCCCTTTTTTTATGAGCCATTTGTTCTGGCTCTCAATTTTGCTGTCGTCGCGGGAGTTGGCTTTCCCCTAAATTCACTTGTCGTTACTCCCCTTTCGATGGATCAAGGGTGAATTCATCCATTCTTGCTGCATATGAGAGAAATCATAGAAAAACATATACAACACTCTATACACACTAAGAGCCTCTTTCTGAAAGAAGGGGCAGGGGATGTGGAAAGAGCAGGGCTTTTGATCGTTAAAGCGTTTCGAGATGGGAAGAAGCTGTTGCTTGCGGGCAACGGTGGCTCTGCTGCTGACGCTCAGCATATTGCCGCAGAGCTTGTCGTCCGATACAAAGGTGGAAACGAACGACGTGCACTACCGGCCATTTCACTGGCCGCCGACTCCAGTGCACTCACAGCATGTGGAAATGACTATGGCTATGATCGAGTCTTTGCACGCCAGGTCGAAGGGCTGGGGAATCCTGGAGATGTGTTTCTGGGGATTACAACATCGGGTAATTCACCTAACATCGTACTGGCCATTGAAGCTGCCAGAGAAATTGGTATGAAGACAATTCTTCTGACAGGCCGAACCGGTGGCAGGCTGGTAACTGAAAAGCCTGATTTACTGGATTGCATGATTCGTGTTCCAGATGATGTTACCGCTGCAATTCAAGAGACTCATATTATGGTCGGCCATATCCTTTGTTCACTGGTGGAAAAAGAACTTTTCAACTATTTATGAAGCGCCGGTTGCCCGGTGAGGCAGATTATCAACGTTTCGCTATTTTTCTGTAACACTCAGGATCATATATGGACAGCATGCAAAGCCTATCTTCTGAAGTACAATCATACCTTGGCGTAGATGTGGGAGGTAGCAACATCTTTGCCGTTTTGTTTGATCAAGCAGATCGTCCATTGCATGAGAAAAAAATCGACACCGAAGCGAAAGGGGGCTATGAGCACGTTCTTTTCAGAATTCGAGAGTTGATCCATGAGATGGAGGTCATTGCTCACAATGAAAAATATATATTGAGCGGAATCGGTCTGGGCGTCCCGGGGGTGATTTCGGCAAGCGGGGATGAAATTGAAAAAGCCCCAAACCTTGGCTGGAATCATGTATCTCTATTAAAAGATCTGGGCCTGGACAATCGCAAGGACCTTGGCGCAGTTTTAATCAATGACGTGAATGCAGGGCTCCTGGGTGAGCTGGCCAGGTTTGTCAGGCCTCCGTCAGTGGCTATTGCCTACTTCTGTGGTACCGGTATTGGGGGTGCCATTGCGCTGGATGGGAAGCTGCTGACCGGTTTTAGCGGTGGAGCAGGTGAAGTGGGGCATATGGTTGTGGAGATTGAGGGAAGGCGTTGTGGCTGCGGTAAGCGTGGTTGTCTGGAGGCTTACATTGGTAAGTCGGCACTGGGCGAACTGGTGGAAACGGCAATTGCACAAAAAAGAACAGCATTGAAAGATATCATTCAGTATGATCTGAGAAAAAAGCCCATAAAATCAGCATCATTGAAAGCAGCCTATCAGGCTGGCGATGAGTTTACCGTGGATTTGATGGAGGAGTATTACTGTCGTTATCTGGCGATAGGGATCAGCCAGAGCGTGCATCTGCTCAACCCGGAAATGGTAATTCTGGGAGGTGGGGTGATGGAAGCCATGGGACGAAAGCTCCTTCCCCATGTTTTTCGCCATCTTACTTCCAGAATTATCCTGACTCCGCCACAGCTCATCCTTGCCGAAAGCGGCGATTATGCTGGACCCCTGGGTAGTGCACGAATTACAAGGATGGGATGATACTTGTTATACTCATGGGGGCGGGCGGACTCTATCTGCTGGTCATGTCCACCGGATTGATTCATCGCAAATTTATGTCCACGGTGGATCGGTTTCGTCGCATCGGGATGATACTTCTGGGGAGTGGTTTTTTTATCCTCAGCATCGTATACTATCGCTATTTTGAAAAACGTTTCAGTGAAAATTTTCGGCCGCCTGAAATCTACCACAGGCTACAGGGGCAAGGCAATGAACCCGGTAATGACCCGGGTTTAGAGCACTGAATCGGCTTTTTGTCGCAACATCGGGTGGTGGCATGGTGGAACCGCTTCTTTATTTGAACGGAAAATCCGGGAATGTACCGAAAATAATTTCAGGGACCTTTCGCTTTTTCGGAAAGTAGCCATTCAGCCATGACCTTGATGCGATTCTCCATATCTCCGAAGATACTGGTGGTACCGACTTTTCTTCTTTCATTGATTGTCGGTGTACCACTTCAAGCGCAGGAGGGGAATGATGTCCTCCGGATCCACAGAGCCGATTTGACACGCTACCCTGAAGTTGTGCTTACTGTGAGCGTACGTCCTCCCTATCCGGAAAATGTCGATCTTTCAAATTCGGATAATGTTACGTCCATTTTCCATATTACGGAAAAATTTCGCGATAGAGACTTATTGTTGAATCCCGACTCGGTAGCCCCTGTCCCGGTGCATGCGGACCATCTTTACCTGGTGATTGTGCTGGATTATACTCGTTCCATGTCGGTCGGGGACTTTGCACGCATGAAGGCAGATACTCGCTATATTCTGGAATCGCTGAGAGAAGGGGATATGGCTGCCATTTACTCGTTCAACAGCGAGCCTCGATTGGAGTCTCCATTTACCGGAGATTTAATCTCTCTGAAATCGGTGCTTTCGAAACTGGAGCGGAAAGGGAACGTGACTCACGTTTTCGATGCGCTTCATTCCGGTATTGTAAGCAGTCAGCGAGCCCTGGGCATTCACCCGGATCCAGCTGTGGTGAGACAGAGCGCGGTTATTATTTTCACCGATGGGAAGGATGAAGGAAGCAGTCTAAAGTCTGCAGATCTGGATGCAACGCTTTCTATTGGCTCACAGTATCGTATACCGGTGTTTTCGGTGCTGTACGGGAAATCGGAGAACAGATCCTTTTTTGAGCGTCTCGCAAGGAAGAGCGGTGGATCGGTTCTCAAAAGAAGTTCCAGAAACGGCATTGAACCCGTACTGGATAGGTTGCGGCGTATTCCTGCACATACATATCGCTTATCTTACATGAGTGCGGTTTCCCCTCTTTCCATGCCTTTGCCAGGCGAAATGGTGAATATTCATGTTACTATACGTGGGAATGAAGGACCCGGTGAAGCGAATCTGGCCTATTCCCTTCCCATTCTTACTCTATACAGTGGCATTGCATCTCCGGGATCTGGAGATGCAAGAAAGGCACTTGCGATCGTTTTACTCTCCCTGGGAATGCTTCTTTTACTGGTGATCGCCACGATTCTCTTGCGAAGGCACTCCAGATCATCCAGGGGAAAAAAGAGAGCCCATGCCTCCACAAAATTATCCCATGGCGAAGAGCTAAGTCAACAGAAAGAAGAGGATAGTGAAATTTTAAATGAGCGTATAATGCAAGAAACCAGACTGCAGGAAGAGGTGTCTGCGGACGACCAGAATCTGACAGCGGCAGATGAGGAGGACTCTGTGTATGAGTCTGCTCCTTCTGCAAAAAAGAAGTCGCCCAGGGAGCTTCTCAAAGATAGTGAACTTGTGGAAAGTGATGATGGGACAATGGCGACCGTGGAAATGGGATCCCGGCAAGAGTCTTCCGCACCGCAGAGTCGGAACCAGCCTTATCGTGTATTGTCTGACGGTCGAATTGAAGAGCTACCTCCAGTGCTGGAATCTGATCAAGAAATCGAATATGTCACAGGAACCGGGGCTTTGCCTCAAGACGATCGTCGACAACGATACCTCAACGACTATTCTTATCATATTCTGCAACTGGCTTTGAGACAGGGTGAGCGTTACACGGATGCCACTCTTTTCCTTAAGAGCCCCGCACCCCATATCATACACAGGGAATTCGATCTCTTTCTGGAAAACACAGTCATTGGCTCAGGAACCTATTCCAATATTCGGCTGAGCGATCCCTCGGTGAGTCCGATTCATGCCAAAATTCGCCGTATTGATGGAAAATATGTGATTTATGATATGGTGAGTAGAAGTGGGACTTATGTGAATAAGAAGAAGCTTTTACGGCCCAGAGCGCTTCATGACGGAGATGAGATCCAGATCGGCCGGTTGCTGGTGGCTTTTAAAGGCGCCCGGTGAACTTGCCTTCTCCGAAATGGTGGATGAATTCATTCAACCTTCTCCATAAGAATTACTCTTTTCGTTGGACGATCCTTTGCCAGCCTGCCAGATTGTCTCTATGAGTGATGAGATAGTCTCTTTGATCCAGGCCCATGCCGGTGCCGATCCCTCTCCCTTGATCATTGCAGGAAAAGAGTTCTCTTCCAGACTCTTTGTGGGAACGGGGAAGTTTTCCTCTTCCGCGATTATGGCGGAAGCTGTGGAGGCCTCGGGCTCCCAGATGGTAACCGTGGCATTGCGTCGTGTTGACCTCGGCAATGAGCTGCCAGGGCAGGACCCGGTTTCTCAATTGCCGCTGGATCGAATTCAACTGTTGCCCAACACCTCAGGGGCACGGGATGCCGGGGAGGCTGTACGTCTGGCCCGGCTTGCACGCAGTATGGGCGGAGGCAAGTGGCTGAAGCTTGAGGTAACACCTGATCCGACCTATCTTTTACCGGACGGCGTAGAAACATTGGCCGCAGCAAAGATTCTTGTGAAAGAGGGCTTCGTTGTTTTACCTTATATCCATGCAGACCCGGTTCTTGCGTTGCGTTTGCAGGATGAAGGTTGTGCGACGGTAATGCCTCTAGGGTCACCCATTGGTACCGGACATGGCTTAAAAACCATAGAATCCATTGCCATTATTATTGAACAGTCACATGTACCCGTTGTGGTGGATGCAGGCATTGGCCAACCTTCCCACGCTGCCCGGGCCATGGAGCTGGGAGCTGATGCTGTACTGGTAAATACAGCCATTGCTGTGGCCGAGGATCCGGTTCGTGCAGCACGCGCTTTTGCTCTTGCAACCATTGCAGGGCGAGAGTCCTTTCTGTATGGTATGGGTGCAGGGCGGCCATCCTCTCAAGCTGGACAGCGTTGGAAAAAAGCGCAAGCCTCCAGTCCGTTAACAGGTTTTCTGGATGAGGAGATCCGACGTTGATGAATGGAAGCTTTCTGGATGTCATTGCTCAATACAATTTTGAGCAGGTGGCGTATACCATTTCGGGTGATCTGGCATACCGTCATTCCACAATGAAGGAGCATCGTCCTTCTGCGGTCTCTTCTCCACTTAAGTCCCCTGAGAGCCTGGCTGCTGGAGTAGAGATTGCGTTGGAAAAATCGGAAAGAGAGATACCTCTCAATGAAGAGGATCTAATGGCTCTGCTTTCATCTGCTGCGGACACGCAACTGGAACGGATGGCTCTTCGCGCCAGGGAGATTACCAGGAAACGATTTGGCCGCGTAATGCTGTTGTATACGCCGCTTTACCTTTCCAACGAGTGTCGTTCAGGCTGCACGTATTGCGGATTCAGTTCTGAGAATGAAATCGTACGCCGAACGTTGACTCAGGAAGAAGCGCTGGAAGAAGCGCGTCTTATTCATGAAACCGGTATGCGCCATATATTGCTTCTTACCGGGGAGGACTTAAAGGCAACACCTGTCACATACATCGCGGATGTGGCAAAACGACTTTCGCCTATGTTTCCCTCCATCAGTATTGAAGTTTATCCTCTGTCTCTGGATAGTTATTCATTGATGCGAGACTCGGGCGTGGATGGGCTTACCATCTATCAGGAAACCTACGATTCGCGACTCTACCGGGGATTTCACCCTCACGGAATGAAGAGTCGTATGGATTATCGCCTGGAAGCTCCTGAGCGAGCAGGTCGGGCAAAAATGCGTCGAATTGCCATTGGAGCACTCCTGGGTCTTTCCGATCCATCGGCGGATATATTTTTTACAGCATTACACGCGCGGTTTCTGCAGAAGCAGTTCTGGCAGACTCAAATTCTTATCGGAGTCCCGAGGCTACGCCCGGCCAGTGGTGTGAATACAATTCCATACCTGCCTGACCGTACGTTTGCAAGATTTCTTTTTGCCCTGCGTCTTTTTTTACCCGATGTAGGACTTGTGCTTTCTACACGAGAGTCTTCGGCTCTGCGAGATGCCCTTGCACCTATCTGCATTACTCAAATGAGTGCCGGTTCTCGAACGGATCCAGGTGGATATAGCCATATGCTGGCGGAAAGGGCGAAGACGATAGAGACCGGTGAGCAATTTCACATTGAAGACAATCGTTCGGTAATGGAAGTTCAGAAAAAATTGGAGTCGCTCGATCTGGAGCCACTCTTTCTGGATTGGTGTACAAGCATGAAATAGATACTCAGTATGGATGGCAAAGTCATGGAAGGTATTTAAATCCCGGAGTCATCACTCTTGATGAAGCAAAAGTTTCATATGGCGAATATCATGCGATTAAACCAGGAGGCAGCTGACCGGGTGCGTGCAGATTCGCGCAGGGAATCTCTTTTATTCCGCTTTTTCCCCGGAGTCTCGTCTGCTGCGACCTATTCACTGTCAATGGTCGGGCCTTTTTTAGTCTATCTTTTGCTTCACTGGATTTACAAGGAAGCGATGGTGGAAGTTTCCGCAATTGTCCTGGTAATTCCTGTTCTGCTGGTTGTTTATCTGGGTGGATTGTGGCCTGGACTCTTAGCTACACTCGTATCCGTTGCTTTCGGTTTTTACCACATTGCGTATGAGCGAGGATTCGATCCGCCAGGCGATGCTCGCGACCTCGTGGATCTGTTTATGCTGATCATACTTGGTCTGCTTGTCAGCATAAACAGTTTGCGTCAATATAGGAACTTTACCAATGGAACTTTCCTGCAGCACTCTCATTTGCATCTGCTGAAATCTCTGGGTGGCGCCGTTGTTCTGACTGACAACTATGGAAATGTTGCCTGGATGAATGACGAGGCAGAGGAAACACTGGGTGTTCGCAGGGAAAAGGCGAAAAATCAATCTCTTTCGTCGCTTTTCGCTCTTCTACCCTCCGGGGAAATAGAGGCTGTGATCGATCCTGTAGAGCAGTTGCTACACAAGGAACCCTCTGGCGATTCCATTGCAGGCAGTGGATTTTTTGTAAATATTCATGACCATGAGATCTATGCAGCCTAT
>JBNLFC010000067.1:0-11401 GCA_050305335.1 Leptospirales bacterium | reverse complement strand
GCGCAACCGTTGTTATGATTACCCATGATCTGGATGTGGCACGGCACCATGCGACGCACGTTATGCTGGTTCATCGACGTCTCATCGGATTCGGACATCCTTCTGTAGCGCTTACGTCGGATTGCCTGCGACGACTTTTCGGTCATGTGGGCCACAACCATGCAGTGGGAGAGGAGGCGGAACGCTGTGGCTGATTTCTTCCAGGCTCCATTTCTGGTGCGAGCCCTCATCACTGCCGTGATTGTAGGTATGCTGGCAGGATATTACGGCGGCTTTGTAGTTCAGCGGGGAATGGGATTCCTTGGAAGCGGGTTAGCTCACTCCGCATTCGGCGGTGTGGCCATTGGACTTCTTTTTCATACGAGCCCTCTTCTGGTCTCATTGCCCTTTACTATACTCATCGCACTTGCAATCACTTTTGTGCGAAATCGAAGCGTGCTGGATTATGATACAACCGTGGGAATTTTTTTCTCCATTGCCATGGCCCTGGGTATTGTAGTGCTCTCGTTGAGAAAGGAATCTGGCGCTGATGCTATGAGCTATTTATTTGGCTCCATACTCTGGGTGGATCTCTATGATCTGCTGGCTGCCGTTGGTCTTTTTATATTTTCACTGGGCAGTCTTCCCCTCTGGAAAAGGTGGGCCTATACTACGTTTGATGAAGAACTGGCCAGTGCAGACGGCGTATGGCGCATCAAAGACGATTATATCCTATCCGTAGTGCTGGCCGTGACCATTGTAGTTTCGGTAAAAATTGCAGGGGTAGTTCTCATTGCGGCTCTGCTGGTGATTCCCGCAGCAACTGCAAGATTGATGAGTAAAACCTTCAGCGGTATGACTCTTCTTTCAGTTCTTCTGGGCGGCATCAACACAGGTTTCGGGATTCTGGTCTCCTATTTCTTTGACCTCCCGGGTGGAGCCGGAATCATTCTAACCCATTCGCTGATCTTCATTGCAACGCTGCCCATGGGATTTCGCCGCGCATGATAATTCAATCATGATAATTCAATCATGATAATTCAATCATGATAATTCAATATAGCAAGCTCGTCACATAGAGTGATGAAGCGAAAACTCAAACGTTTTTTTATACGACTCGCCATCTTTATGGAACGGAATCCAAAGCTTCAATGGTTATCCCTTTTTCTAATCGCTGCAGGGCTAACACCGCTGGAATGGAAACTCTTTGATCATATGGGCACAAGCGCCTTTGCCTGGAGCTACCTGCCCATGGTCCTCGCGGATTACCTGATGGGAAAAAAAGAGCACTCTACTTTTCCCTGATCATTGTGTTATTGCTGAATATCCCTATGGGATGGTTGCCGGGTCTTGAATACGCCAGAACCCTTGAAATTCACATCGTTCCAACTGCAATTTTATGCAAGAGAAGTGAAAGCATCATAGGTTGATAATATACAATTGATGATCAATCCCGTGAAGGGCGCGGCTGCAACTCCATAGTATCCAGATCGCGAAATTCAATGGTTACCGATCCATATTCTGAAATAGCGGCTTCCAGCTCCTTGCGGCGCTTCATCAGAAGTTTTCCCAGAGGATTTGCAATCTTCGCTCGAACCACTCCTCGCAAATGTCTTGCGCCCGATGATGGGTGATAACCCGCCTTCACCAGATCATCAAGTGTTTCATCCGAAATTTGAATTTTCACTCCCGAGAGATTGGCTCCTGACTTCCCCATCAAGCGCTGCTTTATAAAAGAAATTTCCCGTTTAACCAGTTCTTTCACCACCTCTTGAGAGAGAGGATGAAAAGTAAGAAATCCACCCAATTCAGTAACACGACTGATCAGCTCAGGTCGAAAGAAGTTTCTTCGAAATTCTTCATAAATACAGGCGATCTCCTCACGAATGGTTTCAGGATTCGCCGGGACTCCAGAATGCATTGCATTTCTCTGCAATTTTTCTGCATGATCCATGGCCTCCCTAGCCCCCAGGTTGGAGGTAATGATAAAAAGCACGTTGTTGAAAAGAGCAATTCGCCCCTGATTATCGCGCACTTTCCCATCATTAAGAACCGGCAACAGAATATTAAAAACATCGGGATGAGCTTTTTCGATTTCATCCAGAAGAATTACAGCATATGGTCGATGTCGCACCTTTTCCGTAAGCGCCGGTTCCACCGTATCAAAACCGATGTATCCGGGAGGGGCGCCTATGAGACGCGATACAGTGTGTGGTTCACGGAACTGGGACATATCAATTTTAATCAATGCATCTTCGGATCCAAAGAGATGCTTTGCCACGGCCCTTGCAGTTTCGGTTTTGCCCGTTCCAGTGGGCCCCTGCAATACAAAGCATCCCAGCGGCTGCTTTTCATCAGTAAGGCCAGATTTCGCACCCATAAGACCGTCAACAATTCTCATAACTTCCACTTGCCCCATAACATCGCAGGGCAATTTTTCTTCCAGAGCAAGTATCTTTTCATCTTCTGACTTATTCAAAAATCCGATGGAAAGTCCTGACATCTGGGCGATAGCAGCAATGATGTCCTCATGGGCAATGAACGTACTTCCTCGATACTCCGCACTGGCAGCAGCCATATTGAGAGCTGCTTCGGCCTTATCAGGTTGCACCTGCTCTGGAGAATAGCGGTCGGTCATAGAGATGATATAGTCCAGTTGATCCTGGTTCACGTCGGTTTCAATGTGATTATACCGTTTAATGAACGGCCATAGTTTTAATAAAATCTGCCGGGTGGTATTGCGATCCGGGGGATCTATACGCACCGACTCAAAGCGACGGGCAAGGGCCGAATCTTTCTCTATGTATCTACGATACTCTTCGCCAGTTGTGGCTCCCATAACGGAAATTCCCTTTGCGGCAAGAAAGGGTTTCATCAGGTTACCCGCATTTCCACTCTCTTCTCGAACAGTTGCCGATAGCTGAGCGTGGATTTCATCGATAGCGAGGATGACCTTCTGGCCCTTCAAGATTCCTTCTCGTTCAGTCAGTCCATCAATGAGAGGTTTGATTCTTTGTTCAAACTCTCCGGCATACTTTGCCCCGGCCATCATAGCCGATATATCCAGAGAAAGAACCCTTGCATTTTGCAGCGATGTGGGAAGTTGACTCTTCTGACCCAGGGCCAATGCAACCGCGGAAAACATAGCGGTTTTACCCACACCACCGGGACCTGTAAAGGCTATACTGGATCTTTTGCGGCGGGTCAAAGCTTTGATTGCCTGCTCGGTCTCAGCAAGGCGTCCAACGACCGGATCCAGTTTCCCTTCCCTGGCCAGTAGCGTTAAATCCGTTGCATACTCTTTGAGTATATCCTCTATCTCTCTATCGCTGACCTTATAGCTGGTCGACGTAGCCTCGCAGGATACTGGCGCGGCGCTAACAACTCGCGATATGCTTTCGTCCAGCATACCTCTCTCAAAATAATCACTCTCGTATCCCATGACCTCTGTCAGACTCAACATGACACGCATCAGATCCGCTCCATCTTTTTGATGTGGTGGGAATCTGAGCGGTTGAAACCCTGACTCCTGGCATGTCGTGGCTCTTTCAATGGGATAATCGGCCCTGTAACTCTCAGGGAATTCAAGATCGATTCCGACGCTTCTAATCTTTTGCAACGAGTCATGTAGGATTCTGTACTCTATGGTGAATCCTCCCTTCGCATTTTCCCAAAAGAAAACAGTGTAAGCTGCATCGCTGGAGAGGATCTCTTTTCGTCCGGATGCATCTGTCTTGATCTGGTAGATCAGAGTATGCAGGATAGAATGATCACCGGCAATCTCTATCCTGTGTTGATCAACAAAGGCTACCACTGTTTCATAGGGCCCCAATACTTCCAGTTCCGTACCTTCCCGATAGGGATCGCAATGTGCCAGAACGGAGAGGTCTCCCGGGCGATGGTTAATATATTTTAGCGCATACTGCCGCTCATTGATTGCATCCATCAGGACGCAGTAATAGGTGGATCTTCTATGGTTTTTTGTGGACATGTTCTTCTGCCTGCACCGATTTTTATTACGTTAGTTGAGTCTTCATAGTCGGACAGATCTAGCCACCTGAACGGCCAGTCTGTGTAAATCTGAATCAGGAATCTCTTCGTATGAAAAAGTGTCTGTGTAACTTTTATGGATGGCGTGAGCGTTTATATGCAGCACCCTGTGGGGAGGAATGATGTGTTCCAGAACCCTTCTGTGACACGCTAAAAAACATCCATCAATGGAAAGGACTCTGGGCGACTCTTTTACCCATCTTGCCATGGAGGAGTGAGCCACAAAAAAGGCCTCTCCATGACAGGCGCGCTTCCATCGGGAATCTATGGCGGGAAGTATTGACGCGGCTCTTCTTGCAATTTCGCCTTTTACGCACGGTCCTTCACAGGAAATCACAGGTAACTGCCCTTTCTGCAACGCGGAGCAAGACCACTCTTCCCCGGCCTTACAATGTCCTGCTACAGCTGAGACTTTTAGATGATACTCTTCACCCGTTGGATACGGCGCAAAAGTTCCACAACTGTTCGATGTCCCTTCGCTCGATGGCTTTTCGGACTTGTTCTCGTTTTTCTCCTCACATCCACTCATAACTTGCTCCTTTCCTGTAGATAAATCGATTTCGACTTCCGCAGTAAAGACGCAGCCTTACACAAAAGGATACACTACACGGATGTTTTTATGAGAAGCTGTAAGGGAGCTGTTCTGACAGTTTGCAAAAAAAGATCCCTGCCCGGTCAGCCCTTTCGGCTGCAGGCAAGGCGGCTCTTTTCATCATAATACAGGCAACAGCCCTGCTCCATTTTTTTCTTAAGACGAGACCTGGCCCTATGGATATGAATTTTAACAGTGGCAAGTGAGACTCCCAGAAGTTCGGCAATCTGTCGATTCTCATACCCTTCCATCTCATGCAAAATGAAAGCCACACGATAGTTGTCTGGAAGAGAGGCTACGAACTCCCTCACGCATTGGAGAAACTCTCGATCCTCTGACTCTCCTTCAACGTTCGATGCGGTGGCCGGAGTGTTGAATTCATTCAGAGGGAGTTCGCTGGATCTTCGCCTCTCCTCCTTTTTTCGCATATGATCCAGAGCCACATTGGTGGCAATGCGGTATATCCACGTGGAGAAAGAAGATCGCTTTTCAAAGCGAGGCAGATTCTTTTCAACACGGAGCATTACTTCCTGTGTCAGATCCTCTGCGTCAGTTGCACCCACTATGCGTGAAAGGTAGCCAATGATAGCTGGAGAAAATTTAGAGTGTATTTCATCAAAGGAAGCATTCTCATTCATATCAAAGGATCCTGAACGTTTATCTTATCTCAAGTGCCAAATTCCGCGGCCTATATTCGAGAAATCACTTCACCCACCATCGCAATCAATTCGTCTACAGTCAACTCACGCTCATTGCGAACCAGACATCCCTGAAAGGCGACATCTCCCAGAAGGGAGGCAGCTGACTTCCCGGACTCTCTCCAGCGAGCAACGGGTGTGGCACCCTCCCGCTTGCCCAGTTTTTTACCCGCTCTATCCTTTACAATGGGATGATGGAGATAAAGGGGAATATTGGACTGCCCCAGCATATATGCCAGGGCAAGCTGTCTTCCGGTGGAAGCTAATAGGTCTTCTCCTCGAATCACCAGATTGATCTTCTGATCCATGTCATCCACTACGACTGCAAATTGGTAACTCCAATTGCCGTGTCGGTCCTGCAGGACCATGTCGCCACATTGCAAGTGTGGGTTTTGAGAGTGAGCGCCGTTATGCAGATCATTGAATTTGACAGGGATATCCGGCATCTCCAATCGCAGGGAGCTTTCGACAGAATCAGAACAGCTTTGAACCTTGCAGAAGCTGTCATAGGGGATCTCTTCTCCGACCGGATGCCTCCCGGCCCTGCGGAGGAGCTGGTTCCTGGAACAACAACAGCGATAAACGACCTGGCTTGCCTGCAAAGTGGCAAGTGCTCCTTCATAGAGTCCGTTTCGATTGCTCTGAAAATAGGGGATACCTGACCCAAAATCATCCCCCTCCGGAACACCGGCCGGTACCGCCATGGAACTGCCGGGTCTCTCATATTCAAGCCTTACTGATCCGTTTAGAAACCCCAGCCACTCCAGGTCAGTCATAATCGAACGGGCATATTCCATTTTGCTGCGACGAAGATCATGATCCTCCATGCGCATTACTATGGTCGCGTTCAGTACGCCAGCGACACACCACAGATACATCAAGTGCAACAGATGTCCTGTATGAAGATGACCTGTAGGGGCAGGGGCGAAGCGAGTTCTGTATTGTCCGCCAACCAATGAAGCAATTGATAAGCACAATGCTTCTAAGGCTTCCCCTGCCTGCAACGAATCGGATGAGTCAAGCATGATCGATGAAAAAGGATTCTCTAGCCTGAAAATGTTAACGTGCAACCAACACTAATCCTTCATTATACGTCTTGCCATCATGATTCATGGTGATTACATATCTACCCCTGCCACCGGATAGAGGCAATCTGACTTGAAAAAGATCGCCGGAGATCCAGCTGGGAGCTACGGGGGCCACACCACGAAAAAATCTCTCTCTATCAACATGATAGACTGCATTCTCGTCAGGGAACCGAAGAAATATGGTCAGATTCTCTCTGGGGAAATCCCCCATAAATCGAAAAGCAATGGGTTGACTTTCCTTCCCGGCCTGCAATGGAGGAATATGGCCTTCCAGCCTGGCCACTGGATTGAGAAACTCCTGTGTCGCATAATACAAGCCATCTTTTCCCCGTCGTACAGCAACTCCGAGAAAACGAGCTTCGACCTCGAGAATATTCCTGCGATGGCCCGGTGATTTCATCCAGGCCCTCATAAGATTAGTCGCGACAGCCTCCTCGGTTTTCCCACCATACCTGCCGATGTTCTCCCAGAGTCCACAGATCATACCCGGCAAATATTCATTCAAACGTTCTCTGGGAGTTCGATTTTTATTATCCGTATGATCAAAGAATCCATATTTCACCATATTCTCAGTCTGGATAGCAGCAAGTCGACGAAGGTCGGCCATTGGCTCCAGCTTCCTTCGAACGTCTTTCTCCCTTACCCTTTTTCTCCCACCCTTGAGGCGCTCGTCATTGGTCTTTTCAAAAATAAGTCGTTCGATTTTATCTGTATCCAGAAGGGGAAGCTCCCGATTCCTCTGCGAGGCCTGGTCTGAAGTATTTTTTGGCACTCGCTTCCGCCTTGCATGGATATCGGAAGAGGCTATAAAATAGCTCATGAAGATCGGTAGCAGAATCCATGCCAATCGTGGAAAAATCGGGAGGATTCGACGCAAATTCCTCTGTGGACGGTGAAAAACAGTTCGAGACTTAGCCGTTGGACTCATAGGGCACCGCCCGGGCGAATAGCAGTATAAAACTCAAGCATGATACATTGTTCTTTGTGATCATTCCGGGTGAGTCAAGTAAAATGGATGGAGATTTTTTCTATCCTGTTTGCCGGATCATACTTGTGATATTGCTTTTAAAGCCTATTTCCCAAAAAAATCGTAACATTATTGGTATTTTCTACAGAAAATACCCTTAGCAAATAACGCAAAGTTACAAAGCAAAAAGTATGGATGGAAAGTTGTATTATGGTAGGTTTTCACACCCGTATTCTTCAGATATCAGGCAATAAAAACAGTGGGAAAACTGCCCTCTCTATGTTTTTAATCAATCAACTCACATCCAGAGGCTACCGAATTGGATCGTTGAAGCACTCCTCTCACGATCATCCACTGGATCGACCTGGTTCTGATTCTGACCTGCAGCGTCAGTCTGGTTCTTATCCCGCCGTGTTTGCAACTCAGGAAGGGCTGGGTGTATTTTATCGCATAGACGGCATGGAACGGAATCAATTGCTTGCCGAAATCTTTCATAAATGTGACCTTGTAATTGTGGAAAGTCATGCTGGAAAGTTCGGTCCAATGATCTATGTTATGGGACAAAACGAAGGCGATTTAACGATTGATTTAACGGAACGAAAGCCTATCGCCATTGTGAATGACCAGGGTCGATTTTCAGGAATCAATGCTTTCAGACGGGAGGATCCCCGGATAATCGAATTTTTGATTTCTTTTTTTAAATTTCCAGTTACGTAAAAAAAAATTCCCCCGCCGGAAAAACTACCTCAGAGTGCTTATCCGCAGGGCTAAAGCAATTGGACAGCTGGAAAGGATGAATGGAAGTCCGGAGTTGAATGCAAATAGAGTCGATTAATGAAACGACAGGAATTCTTCATTTCATTAGGTTGTTTGCATATTAATCGGAAGACATAGAATCACAATCCACAGGATGGATGGGGCAAGTTATGAAGGATGAGAATGAATGCAGCAACGAATCCGGGAAGCTCTGCGAGATCAATGAAGGGGCTGGCCGACTGTGTCACTTTCTCAAAAGCGATGAAGGTATCTATGTCAACCACGTCCTGCACACATTTCTGGAGGACTATAACGTTAAGGACTTGCAGGTCCACTTCGAATGCGCTGCCCATAACTGTGGGGTTCGCCTTTTTCACCGTTTTTTTTCATATCTGAAACTTTTTAAAGATGTTCCCATGGTACAGGATCGCATCAACGATCCAGCATTCCCACCATCGGTTCTGGAAAAATTTGTGATTTTCCTTGAGCACTACAATGAAGTAAACGGCCAATCGGGCTATGTCTGCATTGACCAATATCTTTACTTTTTAAAACCGGGAAAAATCATTGACCTTATCGTAGAAGCGGAAACCCTATCAAACGATCCTCGCTTTTTACTCCATGTATTGAACCATCTGGACAACAAAGCCATTGATGCCCTGCTGGCAAGAACGGACCGAATCAAATCTACTCTGACGCAGATCTTCACCAGATCGGAAGATGAAGAGGTCAAATCTATCCTCTTCCGCAACCCCATACTCTTTGACTATAATATTATGTTTCTCGAACTAGATGGCAGGACGGAAGAGTCCGAGGCTTTTACGGCCAAATACGGTTCAATCATCAATGATGCAAGAACCATGCAAACTCTTGTGAAAGAAATACGCCAGAGAACCCAGAGCGAATCCGAACACAATCGCGGCGAACGAATAGCATTCATTATGGGAGAACTTTCCCGTGCACAGAATCAACTCATGGCTTTTGAAATCCTGAAACAAAATGATGCGTTTCTAGATGAAAAAGAGTCTGAAACTGTTAAAATGTTGATTCAGGACACTCGCATGAGGGACTTTCTGGATTTGAATGAATATCAGCACACTCCGGAAGAAGTAGCAACTTGAGTCGGACCTTCAAAGCCAACAGATCAGGAGCTGGTACAGAAATGTATTTCCAGCACCGAAATCGGTATTGAAAAAAACCGCTACGGAGCAATCACCTTGATAATAGAGGCCATTGAAGCAGGTGTGTCAGCATGCCGGAAGCGATGGCGCAACTTCCCGTTGACATCCACTAAATAGGTGTAAGTGGTATGATCCACCAGATAACCGACGGCTGATCCGCGATCTGCCTTTTCATAGGTCACACCGTATTGATCGGAAACTTTTCGAATTTCGGCAGGCGTTCCTGAAAGTCCGATGGCATTCACATGGAAATACGCGAGATATTTGCCGAGTTTCTGAGCTGTGTCTCGATCAGGGTCGACCGTAATGAAGATGGTCTGAATTTTCTTGCTGCGTTCAGGTCCGAGAATTTCATAAACCCTCTTAATTTTGCTCATGGTAAAAGGACATGCATCGGGGCAGGTGGTATATCCAAAATAGATCAGAACTGTTTTCCCATGCAGGTCATGGAGATGAAACTCCTGGCCATTGTGGTCCGTGAGGGTAAAATCGCCCCCTTCAATATTCCTGGATCCATCTCTATTGCACTGTAATACCCCACCGGATATGGAAAGAAAAAGAATGAAAAGGTAAGTCCCGATTCTTTGCACTCTGGGCCCCCAAAAGCAAAAAGATTCTATTGTAATGTAAGCAAGTATCTGTGGACGTGCGGATACACCCACAGATACATATCAATATCACATATGGTGCATTTCTTCCATTTCAGCTTTTTTCACTGGCAGGTCCATTTCCATATCGCCGGCTTTCTCAAAATGAAGTTTAAGATGAACAATATCACCTTCTTTGTAATGCTTTTTCACGCCGATCAACATTACATGAAGACCACCACGTTTTAGTTCAACGCTCTGTCCCGCCCCGATAGCAACTTTTTCTACGGGACGCATAATCATTTTTTCGCCTTCCATAACCATTTCATGAATTTCTGTTTTTTCGGCAGCATCGCTGAGAGCTGAGGTCAATGCATCATCCTCGGATGCAGAGTTAGAGATTTTCATGAAGGCAGCAGTCATTGACTGGGTTTCGGGTGTCTCCAGTACCCAGGCATCAGTAACGTTGAGTTTTCCTGTAGCCTCATCTGACTGAGTCGGTTTTTTACAGTTCAAGACCAGAATCAAGGGAATTAGAGCAATCAATCCAATCCATACTATTCTAGTATTTTTCATAGTTATGTTTTCTCCCGTGGTTCGAGCGAGATCAGTCTCCCACTCCACACTTTTACACCTTTTATTTCCCCCACAGGAAAGGGAAAACATTTTTTTCTTTACAGTGATTGAGGGAAGTAAACACTGCCATGGAACGATGATGTCAATATCGCGGCAAAGAGATACCAGAACACGAAAAACACTGGCGCTTGCGTTACTTGTAATTATCCCTCTATCCCTCTCGGGACTTGATATCCATAATTTTCTGCATCATTCGAAAGTTTTATCCTTTGCCCCCTGGCATCATCAGGAAAGCGGGAATCGATTAAATTCCGAAAACTTGAAGAGCGATTCCACATCCTCCATCTACCGCCACTGCGATCATACGTCGCTGGTTGCAAGATATAACGTAATTTCAGTTCAGACCCGGTTCATTCATAGAATTAAATCTTACCATAAACAAATTGACACAGGGGAAGAGGAGCCAACTCGCATTTTTCCCCTGGTTCACCGCTCTCGAGCTCCGCCATCTCTCAAATTGGTGTGAATTGTATTCCACCATCCAGCCATTGCCGCAAAAAAAAAGTGCTACTGGCACCTTTTTTCAGGAAATGCTTCGTTATACCAGCAAGATAAGAATCGTATAACGTATGACACTCCGGGGCCATACAATTTCGAAAAATCATAATATCTATACCAGATGGGACTATTCATATGTTTTTATTCAACCTGTACCGGATATGGCTTATTTCCGGCAAATTCTTGAGCTTGCCAGAGCGGCCATCCTCACTGCAAATTCCATACAAAAGAAGAGCTTTCCTCCTTGTCTTAGCTTTTTCTCTGATTAAAACCACATTTCTATTTGCCCTGGACTTCAACATTACCGGGAGTGTGAGTGATCAGGAAGGCAGGCCTCTGGAACGAATCATTGTGCAAATTCCAGAGTTG
>JBNLFC010000066.1:0-11556 GCA_050305335.1 Leptospirales bacterium | reverse complement strand
TCTTGCTCTTTTTTTTCATCATCCTTATATCCACAAGTTTGCATGGGGAGGAGACATTCCAGATCCCTATACGGTGGTCCGAAGTCAATGGAGCCAGAGGCTACATGGTGCAAATCCAGAACAGCCGGGGAAGAATTGTAAAAGAAGCGAGAGTGAAGTCTACAGAGACTGCAATGCAGCTGGAAGCGGGCAGCTATCGACAGAGGGTGGGAGTAATCAACAAGTTTAACAAAGTATCTGCATGGACCGAATGGCAACCGCTGAGTGTGATCACTACAGCCCGACCAACTATTGAAAAAATAGAGCGAGTCGAGCCGCAAAAAGGGAGCGAAAAGGAGGTCCTTGCCATTGAAGGCAAAAACATAGTAGAAGAGACAAAAATTGAACTCTTGATTGATGATCAACCGGTTCCCACACGCCCGGCAGGAAAAGACTCCAGAGGAAGACTTCTTGTATCACTGGATTCAACAAACGTAAAGCCGGGTGATTATTCCCTGCGACTCACCAACCCAGGGAATCGAATCTCCACGGAAGATGACATCATCACCTTCAACGATAACGGGAAGGTAACTCATCTCATGAATTCCAGAGTAGCTCCCGATGATGCAGGATCATCCGCTGCCACAGAACGGGCAGAGAAAGAGAGAGAGGCTAAAGAACTCGCTCAAAAACAGAAGGCTGAAAAAGAACAGGCGGAAAAGGGAAAATCCGGTAAAGAAATTGCTGGAGAAGGACAAACTTCTCCAGGGCAAGGCTCAGGCGGTGAGACTAAAAAGGGATCTGTCAGCAACTGGGAGCGAGCCATTCCCGGTTATTATCAGTTTAGAACAGGATCCTACATAGAAGGATCTCTCTGGAGTATGCTCTTCATTGGCTATGCTGGTGGTGGAGCGTCAGTTGTCTCGTCTGCCAACAACATAAGCAGGGCCTCCCGCAACGACCTGTTGATCTCATCCTACTCAAATGCAGCCAACGCTTATCTATTCACTGCGAACCTGCCTGCCAGTATTGATCCAAAGCTACTCTATGGACTGAGCACTATGCGCTGGAATGAGTACAAATCCCGCTACAATCGTTATGTGAATGCTCAATATGCAGTGGGAGGAGCGGCACTGTTTTCTTATTTCGCCTATCTTACAAAAGAGGGTTGGAACGATTATTCCTGGCGACGGCCTATTCCTGCATTTGAACGTATTGCCCGTAAAGACTATCTGCATGGAGGAAGCGTGCTCTTTCTATTGCTTGCGGGAGCGGGCGTCGCAGCCGTTGAGTACGGTGCCGCCAATCAAGCAGCCAGAACTGCTTACTCCACCAACTATTATACTATATTCGGGAATCAGGTCCTGTCTGTTGTCAGTATGGATCCGTCGACGTCAACCCAGTTGCTTATGCTGGCGCTTTCTGATATGGGCAAATACACTGGCAATCGTACCAGCTACCGGACACACCGCAACAGCTACTCACTGGCGCTTGGTCTTGCAGGGCTAACGTATCTTTACCATTATATAGACGCTAATATTTTTCTCAATCCGCACACAATCCAAACATCAAAATACGATCCTGTCGGGAATAGGGAGCTCCAGAAGGGCGTTGCCAGCGAGTCCAGTTTTCTTTATCCGGTCCTGGAAGAGAGGAAACCGGGGAATGGTGCGCCAGGGCAGCAACTGGGGCTGGTGGTGGGTCACCGATGGTACATCTGGTGATAGGCCGTACCGACCCTGTGAAAGTCAGATAACAAGAATTCCGGGCCCCCTTTTTCCAGGGAATCCAGCTTCTGTTACGCAATCGATGATAGAAACAAAAAACGATATCCAGGTCAAGCGCCCTTTTTGAGGGAAAGCACTACACCGTTTTTATAATAACCACAATGGTCACAGACCCGGTGAGGTTTGACATATGATCCGCAGCTTTTGCAGCGAACCAGAGATGGTCTGCCGATGGCATGATGCGCTCTGCGAGATCGGTTTTTTGCGTGGGATGTTTTCCTTTTTGGTACTGCCATGGCTTTTTTCCAGTGGAGCCAATTTTTTCCGGGCCATATGCCGCGGCAACCTAATTTTTACCATATCCACAAGTGTATTTCCAGCTCCCCGAGAGGAAAGTCTATGGAGAGATCTGGTATACTCATCTTCGGTTGACATTGAGAGCCCCTCCAGGGCCATGTTCAAGAGAAATCATGGAACTGCTCAATACAATTGAAACTCTCTCCCGAACGACCCTGGAACGAATGAAAAGCGTCGAAAGGTTGGCGGACCTGGATCCGTTACACCATGAGATTATGGGGAAAAAGGGGGAGCTGACACAGATCCTCAAAGCATTAAAAGATCTTACGCCAGAAGAACGCAAAAAAGCGGGCGAACTGGCCAACATAAAACGCAACGAACTGGATATTGCTTTCGGACAAAGGCGAAAAGAGCTGGAAGCGCTCCAGCTGGCTGATCGAATCCAGGCAGAGCGATTCGATGCCCTCCGTCCAAAGACAGCAGCGGCGGGAACCATCCACCCCTTGAGCCAGGTCCAGAATCGAGTCGAAGATATTTTTACCTCCATGGGATTTCAGATAATGGATGGACCCGAGGTAGAAAAGGACGAAAACAACTTCGGGAAGCTCAACTTCTCGGATGATCATCCGGCCAGAGATATGCATGATACATTCTGGACGGAAGATGGACATCTGCTTCGTACTCACACCTCAGCAGTGCAGGTCCGCTCCATGGAGGTACTCAAGCCCCCTTTTCGTATTATCGCACCGGGTCGAGCCTTTCGCCAGGAGGAGACTGATGCCTCCCATGAAAACACTTTCTATCAGGTGGAAGGTATGATGGTAGACAGAGATATTTCCGTGGCGCACTTGATTCATGTGATGAAAAGCTTTCTCTCAGCATTTTTCGAGCGAGAAATTCATGTAAGACTGAGGCCCGGATATTTCCCCTTTGTGGAGCCAGGATTCGAACTGGACTTCCGGTGTATGGTATGCGGCGGCGAAGGCTGCCCGGTGTGCAAACATTCGGGCTGGGTAGAGATTATGCCGTGCGGTATGGTTCATCCTGAAGTTTTGAAAGATGGAGGAATCGACCCGGGGGAATGGTCCGGTTTCGCATTCGGACTTGGCCTCGATCGTCTTGTAATGATGAGATACGGAATCGAAGATATCCGCCATTTTCATTCAGGAAATCTAAGATTCCTCAATCAATTTCCGGGCGGACTGTAAAGAACAACCCCTCCGTTCGACTCAACAAATCTAAATTTGATGGTGATGTAACTTGAAACTCTCTCTCAACTGGCTCTCTGACTACCTGGACCTTACAGATGTGACAGTGGATCAACTGGTCCACCGACTCACTCTTTCCACCTGCGAAGTGGATGGTTACGAGAATCTTTTTGACCACTTGCGGAATATTGTGGTAGCAAAAGTTGAACAGGTAGCCAAACATCCCGATGCAGATCGACTATCGGTGTGCCAGGTGAATGCGGGCAAAAAGTTGCAAATCGTTACAGGCGCCACCAATATTCGGGAAGGCATTCGAGTAGCACTGGCACTCCCTGGAGCGAAGATCCCCACGGCTGATGGAAACATAATCGATATTCAACCGTCCAAACTTAGAGGTATTGATTCATCAGGTATGTTATGCTCTATCAAAGAACTGGGATTGGAAAAACTCGCTGATGACAATGGGGGAATTTTAATCCTCCATGACCCGGAAAACGATGGATCAGATATTCCATCTCTCCATTTGAATTGTAAAGATGGAATATCTCTTCTGGATGTTTTACCCCTGGCAGATACTGTTCTGGACATTGATAACAAATCCATCACCCATCGCCCGGACCTCTGGTGTCATTACGGTTTTGCACGGGAGATTGCTGCCATCTTCAAAAAGAAAATGAAGGAGCATCCGCTGGACCAGGCCTCTTTTCCCGAAGATCCCACACTTCCAACCAAAACTATTCAAATTCAGCCCGGGGCAGCCCATGCCTATCGGGGTGTACACATGGCCAATGTTGTTGTTAAGCAATCGCCTTTCTGGATGCAAAGCCGCCTTGTAGCCATAGGTCAAAAGCCTATCAATAACGTGGTAGATGCCAGCAACTACATTCTTTTTGATATTGGACAGCCCAACCATGCTTTTGATGCATCCCAGCTCAAATCCAACACCATCAGCGTGGTAAAAAATGGGCATGGAAAAATGCACACGGGTCTGGCACTTCTGGACGATCGCTCCATCGATCCTCCAGAAGATGCAATCCTCATTCTGGATGGAGAAATGGACTCGGGAAGGGCTGTTGCTCTCGGTGGAATCATGGGTGGTAAGGGGTTTAGCATTGACGAGTCCACTGCTTCGCTTTTTTTTGAATCAGCCACATTTCCCCGGGAATTGATTCGCCGCACTATATCTGCCACGCAGATTCGCACCGACTCGTCCATGCGATTTGAAAAAGGGCAGGATCCCCTCAAAGCAAAGCCTGCCATATTCCGCTATACGGCTCTATTGAAAGAAACCTGCCCGAAAATTCAACTGGGGACCATTACCGGTGAAGAGCCTTCTGGTCCAAAGCGCAATGTCATATCCACCGATCTAACTTTTCTGCAATCCAGACTGGGTTATGCAGTTACCATAAAAGAGGTGATGAATACGCTGGGAGGGCTGGGTTTTGAAGTGAAACAGGTCAAACCCGGCAATGGCTTGCGCATCACGGTCCCCACCTATCGCTCATGGTATGATGTAACCATTCCAGAAGACATTGTGGAGGAGATGGGACGGATTCACGGATACGATAATATCGCTCCCCGCACTCCTCCGGTGGCCTGTATGGCCGTGCCCCCCAATCGGCAGCGAGCTCTTGAGAGATTCACCAGAACCTTCTTTGCTCAGAGAGCTGCCTTTCACGAGACCCGCAACTATTCCTTTGCCACAGTCGAAGAGAACCTTCTCTCTGGCCAGGAAGGGCTTCGTATTTTGAACCCGACCATGACCGGTCGGGATCGCATGCGTCTGAGTCTTGTTCCCGGGATCGTACAACAAGCTGCCTCCAACCAGGATCGCTTTGATGATGTGCGGCTTTTTGAATCAGGCAGGATCTATTACCGAACACCTCAACTTCCAGAACAAGAGATAGCAATTGAACAGCGCCATGTGGTACTGATCCATTTACCTCCGGCAGATACAGCAACTCTGAATCCCGAGAGTCGATCCATCTATCGTGCATTTTTGGATTTACGTGAATCCATGGAAGGATATCTGACCACTGTAATGGGAGGTGCTTCTATTAGCGCACTCCCCCCCTCAGGAGAAAGCGGGAACGCTGATGAAAAAAGTTCTGTTGAAAACAACATCGCCTTTTTACACCCGGGCTGTGCTGTAAAATTCCTCTCCGGGGACAACCGGACCCTTGGGGTAGCTGGCATCATTCACCCGGCATGGGAGAATCGCTTTGATCTAAAAAGGGGGGCTGTTGTGGGGCTCCTCTATTTCGACGAAGTCTACCGACAATATGACGCCTATCGCAAACAGAGCGACTACTCACCCCCTTCTGTTTTCCCGGACTCCCATTTTGAGTTCAGCGTAGTGATAGAAGACCACATTTCCACCGCCCTTCCCCGACAGATCATTCTGGACCAGAAAATCCCGGAAATTCGCTCAGTGGATTTGTTGACCGTCTATCGAGGAGCCCCCCTGCCCGAGGAGAAAAAATCGGCCAGCTATCGGGTCACCTGTGGACGAAATGATGCCACACTTTCAGGAGACCAGCTCCAGAAAATTCTTCAGCAATCCATTGAAACTCTGGAGAAAGCGGGTATTCCACTCAGGTAAAAGAGAGCTTACTCCCCGGGCGGAGAGTCTCAAAAAAAATGCTTTACCGAATAGCGTCTCCAAAGATATTAGTCCGACTTTTGATCTCTTTATCCTTAACATGAGAAGGAGATCTATCGAGATACACATCGGGCGGGAAATGAGCATGGATCGTGCAAAGCTGAATCACTTTCGGGACAAGCTCCTGGCTGCAAAAGCTGAAATCTTGAAAGAGCTGGAAGCCGAACAGGAAAACTTCATGTACAACGATCAAGGTGATATGGTGGATATTGCCGATGTGATCATCAACAACGACATTTTGAACCGCCTTTCAGACCTGGATCTGGAGAAGGTGAAACAGGTGGATGCTGCCCTGGAAAAGATAGAAAATGGTACGTATGGTATCTGTGAAGGGACAGGGAAACCTATTCCAGAGGCCAGGCTCAACGCCATACCATGGACTCCTTATACTGTCGATTATGCCGAACAGATAGAGAAGCAGAAAGCTCAAAAACAGTATACTGGCGATTTTGAAGAAGACATGGATTAAATCAGAGAGGAAATCCCTCTCCCGTTCCACCACTAAAAGCATTGCCCTTCCCCACTGTCCATCACAGAGCGATGCGGATTATGTCACTTTTTCTGGCCAGCATGCAGGATCCCTTAATTACCGCTTTACGTATAGGGGTCAGTTTTTACTTTAGAACCGCAAACGTCTTCAGGAGATAGTTTCGAGCCCGGAAAGGGAGACCTGATGAAGGTCTTGAAGGGGTTTCGATTGCACTCTTAAGAAACGAAAAAAAGGACCCTGGAGCACTGGCGGGCCATCAGAGAGACCCTTCCAGTCGGTATGTAAGGATATGGCAAAGAAAGAGATCGAAGAGAAAAAAACCACACATCATACTCATGCCGGCACCAAAAAATTGGGCGATTATACCGGCGGAAAAATCAAAATCCTGGAAGGACTGGAAGCGGTACGCAAGCGTCCGGGAATGTACATAGGTACCCAGGATACAACCGGTCTTCACAAGATGGTATTCGAAGTGGTGGACAACGGTGTGGATGAAGCCATGGCAGGATACGCATCCACAGTAACCGTGCGCATGTTACCGGATAATGTAATCGAAGTAAGCGATGATGGTCGTGGAATCCCGACCGATATGCATCCGGATGCGGGGATCTCCACTCTGGAAGTGGTAATGACTAAACTTCACGCTGGAGGCAAGTTCGGCGACGATGCCTATGACGTCACGGGTGGCCTGCACGGCGTGGGTGTTTCCGTGGTGAATGCTCTCTCCGAATGGCTGGAAGCAGAGGTGCACCAGAACGGTCAGATCGCTTACCAGCGTTACCAGAAGGGCGTGCCAGATGCCCCCATGAAAATGAAGGGCAAAACTAACAAGAAAGGGACCACTGTCCGTTTCAAACCAGACGCAGACATCTTCACTACGGTAGAATTTCGCTATGCCTACTTAAAGAATCGACTGGAGGAGATGGCGTTCCTCCATCGTGGCCTGACTATTGAGCTCATTGATGCTCGCAAAAAACCTGAAAAAGGGGAAAAGTTCTTCTACCAGGGTGGCATAAAAGAGTTTGTCGAAAGGCTCGTTGCCAAAAAGAAAATGCTCCACAAAAAAATCATCTACTTCGAAGGTCAAAAGGAGTCGGTGCGGGGAGAGTTTGCCCTGGCATACACGGAGTCACAAAACGAAAGCATCTTTTGTTTTACCAATGGTATCAACAACCTGCTGGGTGGTACCCACCTCGAAGGCTTTCGGACCGCCCTCACGCGGACTTTGAACGACTATCTTCGCAACGAAGAGGCTCTGAAAAAAAAGATGGGTGCGGGCAGCAGCGGTCTTTCGGGTGACGATGTTCGGGAAGGTCTGGTCTGTGTCCTGAGCATAAAAATCTCAGACCCCCAGTTCAATTCGCAAACTAAGGAAAAACTGGTGAATGCCGAAGTCAAAGGTCTGGTGCAGCAACTGGTCAGCGAAAAGCTTTCGCTTTTTCTGGCGGAAAACCCGGGTGAAGTAAAACCAATACTTGAAAAGTGTATACTATCCAGCAGAGCGCGAGAAGCTGCACGAAAGGCAAGGGAGCTGGTTACCAAACGCAAAGGTGTGCTGGAAGGAGCCGGTCTACCCGGAAAACTGGCCGACTGTTCGGAAAAAGATGCAGCATTAAGCGAGCTCTTCATTGTAGAGGGTGATTCGGCCGGTGGATCAGCCAAACAGGGCCGCAACCGCAACTACCAGGCTATACTTCCACTCAAAGGAAAAATATTGAATGTATTGAAAGCCAGAGACGATGCAATTTTGCACAACGACGAGATAAAAACTCTCATCACAGCTCTGGGCATCGGATACGGAGAAGATGGTATTGATCTTTCTAAACTACGCTACCATAAGATTATCATCATGACTGACGCGGATGTAGATGGTTCCCATATTCGAACGCTCCTGCTGACTTTTTTCTATAAAAAAATGCGGCCAGTCCTCGACAATGGATACCTTTACATTGCCCAGCCTCCTCTATACCTGGTAAAAAAGGGAAACAGTGAATCTCACTACGCTTACACCGATGAGGAAAAGGATCGAATTGTTAAAAAACTCAACTCTGATAAAGTTGTCATACAACGCTACAAAGGTCTGGGGGAAATGAATCCTGAGCAACTGTGGGAAACCACCATGGACCCGGAAAAACGCGTTATGCTACAGGTGAAGCCCATTGAAAGTGGAATCTCACTGGAACAGGTGGAGACCACTTTCAATGTATTGATGGGAGACGATGTGGAGCCCAGGCGTAGATTCATTGAAGACAATGCAAGGAGAGTAGCACACCTGGATCTTGTGATCTAATTGCCTTTCATGAACGGCCGTTGAGATCAATATCGCAATCCCGGTGTGAATACCTGGAAGAGACGAAGAGATGGAGCATCAAATTGCAAGCAATCAGATCTTCGCCTATCGCCGTAAGGAGAAATTGAGAAGTGCGATTCTGACCACCACTACAGCGATCGCACTTCCCATGATTCTCCTTGTTGGAGTCTACGCAACCCTTTACCAATTGCAGCAGTTACCGCAACCCATCTCAACAGTGCTGGAGTGGCTGCACAACTCCATTGAGAAAGGCAGCCCCCCCGGCATCATTCTGGCTGCTTTTGCTTCGGCTCTCTTTTTTATGGTCTCCAATATTGAGGTGGTCTACACTCTGTTTATAAGCAAGGGGATCCCATTTACAATTCTTTATCCGTCGTTTCTCCTGGGAATTGTCATGGCACAGAGCCTGAACTATCAGATTGGCTACTGGTTCAGTGGTGCGACACGCTCTTTGATACCGGTAAAAAAGTTTTATCAAATGAAGGGTATTTTGAACCACTATGGCTCAAAAGGAATCCTGATTATATACCTGCTACCCCTGCCCTCTCCCATTCTATCGGCCGTACTGGGAGCTTTTCGATACAATAGACTTCGATATCAAATACTGATGTTGCTGGGACAGGCAATTCTGCTTGGTTGGATATACATTCTTTTGCAATTTTTCCCCCTCCAGCGCGTCGAAAAAAACGCCCATACCACCTTTACTCTGTCTACTGTCGGGTTTTTCAAGGAGATGGATTCTTATGATCAAAATTCACAGTGAGGAAAAAATACCGGGCTCTTCTTTTTTCCCTGACCTTTTTCTACGAAAGGTAATCTCCAGATCCGGGGAGCACGCAGGTCGCATTGTAAATCTTCATTTAACGATAGATGGCCTGACACATCTGGTGCTTCTTTATCGGTTTAAAATGATTACCATTGATATTCAGCTGGTGGAAAATATGGAGGCAGCCCTTTCCTTGAAAGATCACCGACTGATTCTTTCCATAGAGCCCTATTACCTGTTTTTACGCCGCCGGGTCTATGATGCTTCCGGCAGGAATGGAGGACGTGTGATTTCAATTGACGCTCTACCAGGCGGCAACGAAATCGCAAATCTACGAATCAGGAAGGGATTATTCAGAAAAGCAGTCGTAGTTCCTGCCGATAAAAGAGATGTAAAGGGACACAACATACTCTTGAATTGCGATCTCAATGCACTCTCTATAAGGGGGTAACGTAACAATGGCATCATTCAGAAGCAACACTCCAGCAGATTTTACCTCTGACGATATCCTTGGCAAAGAGGCCATTGACAGGGAAGGCGCTTATCTTGGCACTGTAATGAAGCTCCACCTGGACCGGGAGAAAAAAAGCGTTATTGGTATTACTATTGACCAGGGCTTCCTTAAACCGGATTTGTTCGTAGGTATCGATTTTGTGGATCGGTTCGGTGTAGATGCAATATTTCTGAATCGGATTCCCTTCGAAAGATACCATGGATTGAGCGTCTTTACTTACGATGGAAAACCATCCGGCATTGTAAGGGACCATGCCGAAGCCAACGGCAAACTAAAGTTTCTGGAAGTAGAACTGGCAGATCGTTACAAAATGGGTAAATCCAGGCGCAAAGCCATGGCAACCATAGCAGCGTCAAAAATCGATCGCATCGGCGGCTCGGTGATTCTGGCCAGAGGCTACCTCCCACAGGCGCAGGAAAAGCTCCTGGATGCAGAAGACATGGAAGATGACGCAGATCTGGAAGAGTAATGTATTGCGGCTTTATCTTGCCTGACCCATTTTTTTCGACAAATTAAACGAACCTTTTTGTCAGTCAGACAATAGAATATATTGTAAATCATCGCTTGATGATCTGCAGGAGCTTGCTCCAATCATACGTCTGGAGATTCATCATTTTGCTCCTCACTTCCTGCAGTGTGGGGATACTCCTTTTTTTCGGCTCGGTCCGGTAAAAAGCAAGAACTCGCATCAATGCTCTATCGAGAGCTCCATGATCCACTTCCAGTACATCCCGGGGTCGTTGGTGGAACGGATCCTCACCGGGCAAACATGCCCCGCCAAAAACATTAAACTCACGACATGCGGCCGGTCTTATGGGATGAATGGAACAACTTCCATCCATGAGAAAAAGGCATGCCCCGCCAGTTCGCCTCCTGGAAAGCCTTCGCTTAATTACATGGAGCGACTTCAGCTCTAATTTTTCCGCGACATACCAGTAGATCCCCACGAGTTCATGGGGAAAGAGAGGAATATCGGTCTGGCTGCAACATACCGCGCATCCCATATGGCAGGCTACTTCTCTCCCCTGTGCCCTCTCTCGTTCGATCCCATTGTTCACACTGGCATCAATGATCGCGCAGGCATCCAGCAGATCCGGCAACCATGCCATTCGTGGCTCATCATCGGGAAAATGAATGCGAAAAGGGATGATGTTAGAATCCAGAATTTCCACAGACAGGGTAGACTCCTCCAGGGGTAGAAAGAAAATCTCGCATAGTTAGCTTGTTTTCAATGGATTAAACGCCGGGGCATGGAGACAATCGATTAATTGCCTGTGACTCATCCAAAAGAGTGATTTTCGCCGTGTGGCGCTCCTGGATTTTCTTCAAAGAGAAATCCGTAGAAATGCATTTGGTTCATCTCGATTAACTTCCTCATATGCTTCTGGAAACGCACCCCCGGGGCGTGGAAAATTATCTACTTATTTTTTCTTCTTTACAAATGGGGGAGATCTGCCACTGTATCACTATTTCTGTATGAGACATAATCTGGGTGAAGTGTCACCCTTCTGCAGGTGTTTATAGATGGAGATACTTCTTTTTGCTATAGCTTTTTCGGGCTCCATAGCCTTCACATTGATTTTGCGCAGACTGGACAACTCC